>NZ_JBHTML010000016.1:0-38231 GCF_042679445.1 Arthrobacter sp. GCM10027362 | reverse complement strand
GCCGGGCCCCTGGACACGGTGGAGGTCGCCGTCGCCGAGCGGCTCACCGGGCCTGCCCCCGACGACGAGCTGCTGGGCACGGTCGGTACGCTCGCCGAACGGGCGGGTCGGGTCGCCTCGGTGTGCACCGGCGCCTTTGTGCTCGCCGAGCTCGGCCTGCTCGACGGCCGCCGGGCAACCACCCACTGGCGGCACGCCGGAACCCTCGCCCGCCGCTATCCCCGGGTACACGTCGAGCCGGATGTCATCCACGTCCGCGACGGCCGGTACATCACCTCCGCGGGCATCACCGCGGGCATCGACCTGGCGCTGTCGCTGGTGGAGGACGACCATGGAGCGGACGCGGCCCGGACCATCGCCCGGGAACTGGTCGTATTCATGCAGCGCCCGGGCGGGCAGTCCCAGTTCTCCACCGCCCTGGAGACACCGCCGGCCCGCAGCAGCCTGCTCCGGGCACTGACCGCCGCCGTGCACGCCGATCCGGCGGCCGGGCACACCCTGTCCACCATGGCCGCGGCGGCGGCGTTCAGTCCCCGGCACCTGACCCGCCTGTTCCAGGCCGAGCTGAACACCACGCCGGCCCGCTGGGTCGAACGGGTCCGCCTCGACCGGGCCCGGCAACTTCTGCTCGAGGGCCACAGCATCACCGCGGCCGCCCGGCACAGCGGGTTCGGCAGCGACGAGACCCTCCGCCGCGCCTTCGCCCGGCACCTGGGCACCACGCCGACCGAATACCGCAACCGGTTCACCACCACCAGGCCGTCCCGAACACCCTGAGGCCGGTACCCGCGGGACATCCCGGACGTCCGCGGACGGCGCCAAGGACACGGCAGGAAGCTGCGTGTGCCCGCCGGGGATCAATCGGCCGCACCGGCCCGCCGCGGCCGGCCTGCCCGCCGATGTCCCCGTCCCGGCCGGGTCCAGCGCGGCCTGTGAAGCGGCAGAAAAGCCCGCTGGCCAACCTGGCCGAAACGAAGAAGTCCGGCGTGGACGACCTCATCCTCATTGCCGCGCCGGCGTCCGGGCCCGTTGAGGAAACCGTCCGGGAGCTCGGGAAGGAGGTCGCCCCCTTCCCCTGGACGACATCGCGTGCCGGCGGCGGGACCGGCGGATGCACCGCATCGCTTCGGACATAGTCGCGGTTATCGGCGAAAACGAGTTGAAGCGGATACGAGGACTGCCGCCAGCAGATCGGATATGCAGAAGAAACGCTAATGGCGAGAGGGCTTTGTGGTTCTTGGATACCCTCGACTCAGGCAGACGAGTGAGTGGGTCGCGTCCGTCGGGTTCGAGGGGACTCGGGAGGACATCAAAGCGATCTACCGTGGGAGCACCCAGGGATTGCCACCCCGGCAGGTTCGAGATTCATCCTGGTTTCTCAGACCCGGAAGCGGCCAAATACCGCGGCTATGGCTTGGATGGTTGGGCCGAAAACGGCACCCACTTCCGATACACCGGTCAAGGTTTGGAAGGCGACCAAGAGCTCAAACGTGAAAACGTTGCGATCGCCGAGCTCCGGACCACTGGCAGGGAACTTCATCTGTTCGTCGCCGTTGGCTCGATTCCAGGGCCTCGAACCAGGATCCGCCGCTATATCGGGCAGTTTGAAAAACAGATCCAAAGGTGGCTTGGGTCCGCCAAATGCAGGATGACAGGTATGGCGGCCCTTGGTCTACGTACGTATGCAACCTGCATCCAGTGGGCGAAGCAGAGCAGCGGGAAACCGATACCGGCGTCACGGACTTGCCTCAAAGCCTTCCGTCGTGGACGAGGCCCGGGCCCCGAGACGACGGCAGCGAAACTGCTCGCCGCCCTCTGCGGGCTGCAGCGCGAGACCAGCCGGAAGATGACGCGGGCCGTCCAGTCGGAATCCGGGGCCATCCCGGCGTAATTGCTGTCCGCGTCGAGGCCTAGCTAGGGGGAGCGAGCAAGAGTAGCGTCGAACTGCACGCTGTTGCTATTTGCTCGGAGGTGGCCGCGATGGCTGGGTGGAATGCTGATACGGCGGCGGGCCCGTTGGGGGCCGGGACGGTCACGTTGGTCGAGGGATCATCCTTCTGCATTTCCTTGCCAAACGGGGACATCAGTGCCGATCACCCGCATGGTCTCTTTGTGCAGGACGCCCGCATCCTTTCGGGCTGGAGCCTGACGGTTGATGGCCTGACGCTTGAGCCGCTGGCGGCCGAAACGAAGGAGCCGTACCGGGCGCTGTTTGTTGGGCGGGTTCCCCGCTCTGACGGCTACAGCGACAGTCCACTGATTGTTGAGCGGCTGCGGGAAGTGGGGGCCGGCATCCAGGAGCATGTCACCATTCGAAACTTCTCCGTCGAACCGGTCGAATGCGTCATCGCGCTGAGAATTGGGGCGGACTTTGCGGACCTCTTCGAGGTGAAAGAGGCGCGGATCCTGCGGCGCTGGGATGAAAGCCGGCAGGCCGACGGCGGTGCGCTCACCATTCGGGCGGCATGGCAGGACGTCCGGAAGGGCGTGGTGGTCCAAGCCCCCGGTGCGGATGTTTCGGCGGATGCGGTGACGTACCGGGCAACAGTACCCTCGCACGGACACTGGAGCACAGCCTTGACCGTGCTGCCCAGCACCGAGGGAAGCGATTCGGCGACGGCATTTATCCATTCTGACGGAGATGGGCTGTCCCCACGGGACCGCCGCCGGCGCGAGTGGGTGGCGAAGATTCCGGTCCTTCAGATGGGCAACCGGTCGGTTGAACGGACCCTGCGCCGCAGCTACGACGATTTGGGAGCCCTTCGGATCGAGGACCCCGACCATCCTGAACGCGTCGTGGTGGCCGCCGGGGCGCCCTGGTTCATGACCCTGTTCGGTCGAGACTCCCTGTGGGCTTCAGTCATGGCGATGCCGGTGGACCCGTCCCTGGCCCTGGGCACGCTGCAGACCCTGGCCGACCACCAGGGATCCGCGGTGGACCTCAAGACCGAGGAGGAACCGGGCAAGATCCTCCATGAGGTCCGGCTCGACGTTTCCAGCGGGCTGTCCCTGGGCGGCAAATCAGCCTACTACGGCAGCGTGGATGCCACTCCCCTGTTCCTGATGGTGCTCGGGGCGGTCAGCCGCTGGGGCTTCGCCGCCGACACGATCGCCGCCCTGCTGCCCCATGCGGACCGTGCGCTCGAGTGGATTATGAAATACGGGGACAAGGACGGCGACGGCTTCGTCGAGTACGAACGCCTCAATGACCAGGGGCTGATCAACCAAGGCTGGAAGGATTCCTGGGACGGAATCAACTTCGCCAACGGCGCCCTGGCCGAGCCGCCAATCGCGCTCTGCGAGGTCCAGGCCTACGTGTACGTCGCTTACCTTTCGCGCGCGTGGCTGGCGTACGAGGCCGGGGACACGGCTTTGGGGAATGAACTCGCAGATCGTGCGGCTCGGCTGAAGAAGCAGTTCAACGAGCAATTTTGGATTCCTGAACGCGGGTACTACGCCATTGCCCTGGACGGTAAGAAGAGGCAGGTGGACGGGTGCGCTTCGAATATGGGCCACTGCCTGTTGCAGGGCCTCATTGACGAGGACAAGGCACCCCAGGTGGCCGAACGGCTGATGTCTCCCGAAATGTTCAGCGGGTGGGGCGTGCGCACCCTGGCCAGCGACATGGGCGCCTACAATCCCGCCAGCTATCACAACGGATCGGTGTGGCCGCACGACAACGCCATCGTCGCGGCCGGGCTCCTCCGCTATGGCTTTGTCGCCGAGGCGCAGCGGATTGCCACCGGCATGATGGATGCTGCCGAGTACTCCGACGGCCGGCTCCCGGAGCTTTTCTGCGGTTTCAGCCGGGAGCAACTCGCGTCGCCCGTCCCGTATCCGACGGCGTGCTCGCCGCAGGCCTGGGCGGCGACCGCGCCGATACAGCTGGTGACCAGCCTGATGCGGTATGACCCCGTCGTTTCAGCCGGTGGCGTCTGGATGGATCCGGTTCTTCCTCCGTCCTTTGGGGACCTGCACATCACCAACGCTCCCCTGGGCGGTGGCCGCATCACCATTGATATTGCCAATTCCGTCCCTGCCGTCCAAGGACTCCCTGAAGGGATGACGCTTCACCAGGGGCACCGTCCATGGATGTCTGAACTGGTGGAGCAGGCCGATCACCGCCGCAGGCAGCGGTCCGAAAGCCGGGGCTCGTAGCAGCGAGCAACCTTCGCCGGGCCGGAAGTCCAGCCCTCAGACCGCCAGCACCTGCCAGCCGGGAATGGCGCTGATCAGCCGCAGCGTGTAGCCGTGCGTGGGGTTCCCCAAGATCTCCGCGGTGGCCCCGAGCACCTGATCAATGAGCTCACCCGGCTCTTTTGTGGGAGGAGGCATTCTTAGAAGCAGCGGCTCTCCGCGCGGTGCGTACGCACTCCACCGTCACTGCCGCCACCTCGGCAATTCGAGACACATCGGCCTGGCCGCTGCGCAGAGCCTCGGCAACGTCCTACCGGAATCGCCGCTCGGCGCGCTCCTTCTCCTTCCTCGCTGTCTGAAGCTGTCCGGCAATGGCGGCCAGCCGCGCGAGGTGGAGTTGGCGCGAGGTGCCTGAGAATGCATGCTCCATGTAGATGCTGCCAACCCGTTGGACTTCTGCGGTAGTTGATCCCGGAGACGGAGACGATGGCCGTCACGGGCACTAGGTCAGCCAGTTCCGCCGCTACGGACTCGCTCCTGCCGGTGAGCAGGCACGGCTTTCACTGTTGATGTGCGCGGGGAACCCTGCTCTCCGCCAGCCGGCGTTCCATCGCCTCCACAGGGCGTCCGCTCTTCACCTCTGTACATCAAGGTTTCCTAGCCCCTTGCCTACCTCGACCAGTCTCCATTCCACTGGGGAATTGCGAAAGGCCAGCATCATGCTGCCCTCCAGAACCGGGCGTACTGAGGTCCCTTCCCCGAGCGGCGCCCAAATCCCGCTTAGTGGGCAGCGGCTTCCCGTCACCGCCGCCAACTGGTGCCGGCCTGCGCGTGGTCCGGATAGCTGTCCCGTAGTCGGCCACATCAAGTCTGCTCCAATATCCGTGCTGGCGTTGAAGGTGATAAGAGCGTCACCGGAGTGCCGGGAGCCCCGGGCAGCGCCGAGGACTTCGAGGGATACACAGGCCTTGGGTCTGGGCGGGGCACGGCAACCGGATCGGTGCTCATCAGGCCGGCGGTCTCAGGTCCAGCCAGGGATGCCGCTGGCTTCGGATTAGCGGTGGCGCCTTCGGCGTCGTGGTCCGTTTCAAGGACCCGCGCCACCTGTTCAAGGGCTTCCTCTGCGCCTTTTCCATGGGCCCGGAGAATGAGCACATCGTCGCGGGCAGCGCCGAGACGCATTAATGCCAAAATGCTGGATGCATTCCCGGGCTCTTCATCGAACCGTCCTTTCCGGGCAATGGTGACCACCACTGGCTGTTCCCCGGCCGCATGGGCTACAAGGGCTGCCGGTCGGGCATACAGTCCCGATTTGTTGGCGACGGTTACGGTTCGCTCCGGCACCTATCCTCCTGATTCTTATCGTGGTTCCTCATGGCGGCCGTATCAGCCGGTTATCGGGCGGTTGTCCTCGTGGGGCCAGAGGCCGACCTTTTCGCGCGGGGGCCGGTGCCCGGCGTCGGCCAGGTCCCCGACCCGGTGGAACTTGACCCTGTTGGTGGACCCGGTGGTGCCCGGCGGGGAGCCGGCGGCGATGACCACCAGGTCGTCGAGCCCGACCAGCCCGGCATCGAAGAGGTACCGGTCGACCTGGGCGGTCATCTGGTCGGTGTGCGAGGCGAAATCCACCAGCACTGGGGTGATGCCCCAGATCAGGGCCATGTAGTTGCGGGTGGATTCCAGCGGGGTGAAGGCGAACATCGGCTTGAGCGGGCGCAGCCGGGAGAGCCGGCGGGCCGAGTCCCCGGACTGGGTGAAGGTGCAGATGTACCGGGCGTCCAGCTGGTCGGCGATCTCCACCGCCGCCCGGGTGATCGCCCCGCCGCGGGTGCGCGGCCGGGAGCCCAGCGGCGGGATCCGCTCCAGCCCGTGGACCTCGGTGGACTCGATGATCCGGGCCATGGTCTCCACCGTCTCGACCGGGTATTCGCCCACGCTGGTTTCCCCGGAGAGCATCACCGCGTCCGCGCCGTCGAGCACCGCGTTGGCGCAGTCGGAGGCCTCGGCCCGGGTCGGCCTCGGGTTCTCGATCATGGACTCGAGCACCTGGGTGGCCACGATCACCGGCTTGGCCCAGCGCCGGGCCAGCTCCACCGCCCGCTTCTGCACCAGCGGCACCTCCTCCAGCGGCAGCTCCACGCCCAGGTCCCCGCGGGCGACCATGACCGCGTCGAACGCGTCGATGATCTCCTCCAGGGCCGCCACCGCCTGCGGCTTTTCGATCTTGGCGATCACCGGCACCCGCCGCCCGGCCTCGTCCATCACCTCGTACAGCCGCTTGATATCGGCCGCATTGCGCACGAACGACAGCGCCACCATGTCCACCCCGGCCGCCAGCGCCCAGCGCAGGTCCGCCTCGTCCTTGTCGCTCAGCGCCGGCACGTTCACCGCCACCCCGGGCAGGTTGATTCCCTTGTTGTTGGACACCCGCCCGGCCACCACCACCTCGGTAGCCACGCTCACCGCATCCACCGACACCGCGCGCAGGGCCACCTTCCCGTCATCGATCAGCAAAGTGTCCCCGGGCCTGACGTCCCGGGCAGGCCCTTGTACGTGGTCGAGCAGATCTCCCTGGTGCCCGGCACCTCCTCGGCGGTGATCGTGAACGTGTCGCCCACCGCCAGATGGTGCGGGCCGTCGGCGAACCGGCCCAGCCGGATCTTCGGCCCCTGCAGGTCCGCGAACACCCCCACCGGCTTCCCCAGCTCCGCCGCCGCGGCCCGCACATCGGCCAGGGTCCGCTCATGCACCGCATGGTCCCCGTGGCTCATGTTCAGCCGCGCCACATCCACCCCGGCCGCCAGCACCGCCCGCGTCCGCTCCGGCCCGGCCACCGCCGGCCCAAACGTCGCCACAATCTTCGCACGCCTCAATGATCTTTCCTGTCGCAAGTATTCGGTGGCGGCGTTAGGAAGGGTACGTCCTGCCGCGATATCGGTGCCGCCCCCGCCAGACGCTGGAGTTCCTCGCCGCGAGGGCGGGCAGCCTGCCTGCTTCATCGGCTGGATACGGTGATTTTCCGGAGGCTGCTGGCGGGGGCAGGGTTGCTCCTAACCGTCTCCGGCAGATGGCCGCAGGGGCCCGTCTGAATCTGTTCCCAGATCGTTGAAGAAGAGCTCGGGGTCCGTCATCCGGAAACGATCGGTGCCCGTAAGCTCCCGGCACTCCACCCATACCTGATGGCCGAGCGCAGCCTCAAACATGGTCCGCGGCTCAGCTCCGTCGGATGCGAGCCAAAGCGCTGAATCGTCCGGCATGGCATCTTCTACTATGCCTGTTCTGACAGTGTCGCCTTTATGGCGTATTTCAACAGACAAGCCGACGAGGCGGTTCCAGTTGTCGCATTGGTGAACGGTCATTTTTGTCCTTAGGGCGTGGGGCCGGGTGCCGGCAGGGACCATTTCGCTGACGCTGTGTTCAGCGTTTTGCTTAGTAGTTGGCGGTTGGCGGGATCGGTTGCTGAAAGGGATAAGCGAACGCTTTTATGGCAGACCTTAAACGCCACGGCTCGTCCCATGACTCGTCCGGTACTCTTGGCGCCGGTTGAAGCCAAGCGCCGCAGCACGTCCTCAAGTGTTGCGGCGATATCTGGCTCCTCCCCGCCAGACTTACCCCCGGCGGGGAGAACGCCGATGCACCGTTGGTTCGATAGTTCCTTTCGAGGACTCCTGGGACAAAAGACAGCTCTCGCAATGATAAATAAGGCAGAGGCTGCCTTCGCCGGCCGGGTTATTTTTCTACCAGCCGGTTCTCATCTGGCTTGTGGGTTTACGTTACTGGCAGCGAGGGTTTCGCGGGCCGCCTCGACGACGGCCTCGGTGGTAATGCCAAACTCGCGGAACAGCGTCCTGTAGTCGGCGGAGGCGCCATAGTGCTCCAGGGACACGGCGCGTCCGGCGTCGCCGAGCAGCCGGTGCCAGCTCTGGGCCACGCCGGCTTCGACGGAGACCCGGGCCTTCACCGCGGAGGGCAGCACGGACTCGCGGTAGGCGGCATCCTGGCGGTCGAACCATTCCAGGCACGGCACCGAGACCACGCGGGTGGGGATGCCGTCGGCTTCCAGCACCGTGCGGGCCTCGACGGCCAGCTGCACCTCGGAGCCGGTGGCCATAATGATCACCCGCGGTTGTGCAGCGGCGCCGTTTTCCCGTGCCTCGGCAAGCACGTAGGCCCCCTTGGCCACGTTGTCGGCGGAGGCGAAACCGCCGTCGCCCCGATCGAACACCGGAATGTTCTGCCGGGTCAGCACGATCCCGGCCGGGTGCTCGTGGTTTTCCAGAATGGCCTTCCACGCCTGGGCCGTCTCGTTGGCATCCGCCGGGCGGACGACGTCCAGGCCCGGGATGGCACGCAGGCTGGACAGCTGCTCCACCGGCTGGTGAGTTGGCCCGTCCTCGCCCAGGCCGATCGAGTCGTGCGTCCAGACGTAGATCGAGGGCACGCCCATCAGGGCCGAGAGCCGGATGGCCGGGCGCTGGTAGTCGGAAAAGATCAGGAACGTGCCGGAGAAGGCACGGGTGTGCGAGGAGAGCACGATGCCGTTGACGATCGCCGCCGCGGCATGCTCGCGGATGCCGAAGTGCAGTACCCGCCCGTACGGGTTCCCGGACCAGGCCTTGGTCTGGCGCGAGGCGGGAATGAACGAGGGCGAGCCCTCGATGGTGGTGTTGTTGGACTCGGCCAGGTCCGCGGAGCCGCCCCAGAGTTCGGGCAGCTCCGGGCCGATGGCATTGAGGACCTTGCCCGAGGCGGCCCGGGTGGATACGTCCTTGCCGGGTTCGAAGACGGGCAGGGCCTTCGCCCAGCCTTCGGGCAGTTCGAAGTTCTGCACCCGGTCCAGCAGCGCCGCGTTCTCCGGATGCGCCGCGCGCCAGGCGTTGTAGGCCGTCTCCCACTCCGCGCGGGCCGCCTGGCCCCGGTCCATGACCAGCCGGGCATGCTCGAGGACCTCGTCGGCCACCTCGAAGGTCTTGGCCGGGTCGAAGCCCAGGCGCTCCTTGAGCGCGGCCACCTCGTCCTTGCCCAGGGCCGAACCGTGGATCTTGCCGGTGTTCTGCTTGCCCGGGGACGGCCAGCCGATGATGGTGCGCAGCGCGATGATGGACGGCCTGGAGGTCTCGGCCCTGGCCGCCGCCAGCGCCTCGTAGAGTTCGGCGACGTCCTCGACGTATTCGCCGGTCCTGGTCCAGTCCACCCGCTGGGTGTGCCAGCCGTAGGCCTCGTAGCGGGCGAGCACATCCTCGGTGAAGGAGATGTCCGTGTCGTCCTCGATGGAAATGTGGTTCTCGTCGTAGAGCACCACCAGGTTGCCCAGCTCCTGGTGCCCGGCCAGCGAGGATGCCTCGGACGTGACGCCCTCCTGCAGGTCCCCGTCGGAGGCGATCACCCAGACGGTGTGGTCGAACGGGCTCTGCCCGGCGGGGGCGTCCGGGTCGTAGAGGCCGCGGGTGCGCCGGGCCGCGTAGGCGAAGCCCACGGCCGAGGCCAGGCCCTGGCCCAGCGGACCGGTGGTGATCTCCACGCCCGGAGTATGCCGGTACTCCGGGTGGCCCGGGGTCAGCGACCCCCAGGTCCGCAGCCGCTGCAGGTCCTTCAGCTGCAGCCCGTAGCCGGAGAGGAACAGCTGGATGTACAGCGTCAGGGAGGTATGCCCGGGCGAGAGGATGAACCGGTCGCGGCCGATCCACTCCGGCTCGGCCGGGTCATGGCGCATCAGCTTCTGGAACAACAGGTACGCCGCCGGGGCCAGGCTCATGGCGGTACCGGGATGGCCGTTGCCCACCTTCTCCACCGCATCCGCGGCCAGCACGCGGATGGTGTCCACCGCGCGCCGGTCCAGCTCCGACCATGCCAGTTCCGCTTTTTCCACTTGTGGCACTTTCCAGGGCCCCTCTCTGATCGTTCGGCCAGCAGGACTGCAGTAAATCCGAGTCAGCGCCCGGGGCGGCTGCGGCTGTACGAATTTCGCCTAGGTTCTATGCGGCCGTCACGATAAGCGCGGCGCTCATGTCCACCATAGCGCGTGGGGCCGCCCGCGTAGACTGCAGGCGGACGGATTACGTCCCTGGTGTCCGCACGCAGCGGCGCGGGTGCGTCAAACGGGATTTCTACGACGGATAGAGCGTATGATGGTGGTGCGTTACGCCCTCCCCAGGCTGCGCCGCCGTCCAGCCAGGCGTGGCAGCTGGCCAGAACTCGTCACCCGCAGAACTGAGTGGTATTCCTTTGAACATCCAGAGCGCCCCGGCACCGTTCGCCGAAGCCCCGGGAAGTCCCGGTTTCTCACGCAAGCTCAAGGCCTATGTGGCGCTCACCAAACCACGGGTCATCGAGCTGCTGCTGGTGGCCACGCTGCCAACCATGATCTTCGCCCACCGGGGCTTTCCGGACCTGGGGCTCATCCTGGCGACAATGGTGGGCGGAGCCTTCGCCGCGGGTTCGGCCGGGGCGTTCAACTGCTACATCGACCGGGACATGGACAAGCTGATGCACCGGACGGAGAACCGTCCCCTGGTCACCGGCGAGGTCACCCCGCGCGAGGCGCTGGTCTTCGCCTGGCTGCTCGGCGCGCTGTCGATTGCCATTCTCTGGTTCGGGGCCAATCCGCTGGCCGGCTTGCTGGGCATCGGCGCCATCTTCTTCTACGTGGTGATCTACACCCTGATCCTCAAGCGCCGCACCGCGCAGAACATCATCTGGGGCGGGGCCGCCGGCTGCTTCCCTGTGCTGATCGCCTGGGCCGCGGTGACGAACAAGGTCGAGTGGCCGGCGTTCATCCTGTTCATGGTGATCTTCCTGTGGACCCCGCCGCACTACTGGCCGCTGTCGATGAAGTACAGCGACGACTACAACGCGGCGAACGTGCCGATGCTCGGCGCGATCGCCGGAGCCCGGGTGGTTGCCACCCAGGTGGTGCTGTACGGCTGGGCCACGGTTGCCTGCTCGCTCCTGCTGGTCCCGGTAGGCGGCGCCGGCTGGGTGTACACCGTGGCGGCCGTGCTCAGCGGCGGCTGGTTCCTGTACGAGTCCCACCTGCTGTACAACCGGGCCAAGGCCGGGGATGTCTCCAACAAGGTGGCCATGCGCGTCTTCCACGGCTCGATCAGCTATCTGACCGTGCTCTTCTTGGCCCTGGCCGTGGACCCGTTCATCGGGGCCCCTGTGTTCGCCTAGCCAACCGGCCACAGCCGATTCCTCCAGCCATACAGCGCGGCGACGGCGCCGGTCGTTCCGCCGGCTGTGCCCCGGCCCAAACCAGCCAAGACCGTCAGAGAGGCCGGGAGGCGGCCGGGACCTGTCCGGTGCACCGGTGTGCCGTTATCGCATCCTCAGCGGGAAAGTTTGAGCCCGACCACACCGGCGACAATCATCACCAGGAACACCAGCTTCAGCACCGACACCGGCTCCTCGCCGGTGACCATCGCATAGGCCACGGTGAGTACCGCGCCGATGCCCACCCACACCGCATAGGCGGTGCCCACCGGCAGGTCCCGCATGGCATAGGCCAGCCCCGCCATGCTGGCGGCCAGGGCGGAGAAGAACACCACGGACGGACCCAGCCGGCTGAAGCCTTCGGACTTGCCCAGCGCGGTGGCCCACACCGCTTCGAGCACACCGGACAGCACCAGGACGAACCATGACATGACAGCCTCCACGGGCCGTCTTGTCGCACACCGGGTACGGCACCCATCGTCCGGGAAACCCGTGTTCCGGGCTCATTTCCAAGGTCTCACAACCGGTGGCGGGCGGCAACGTAAGCCCCATCACCTGCGGCCGGAGCAGCGAGCCACAGGACAGGCCCTGGCCCTTGCGGCAGCCGGGCTGCCAACTTCCGGTAACCTCAGGCGCGCTCGGCGGCCAGCGGCCGGCGGGTGGTCCCCACGTAGATGGCGTGGGTGGCCGCGGCTGCCAGCAGGGAGGCGCCGAGCATGTGCAGGGCCACCAGCAGGATGGGCAGTCCGGTGAAGTGCTGGATGTAGCCGATGGCTCCCTGCAGGGCAATGACGACGGCGAAGAGCACCAGGGGCCGGCGCAGCCGCGTGAGTTCGCGGGTGCGCAGGACCATGACCAGCAGCACCACCGCGCAGGCCACCAGCAGGTAAACGGGTATGGCGTGCGCCCGGGTGATCAAGTCCGAATCCAGCCCGTTGCGGGGCGCGTTCGCGTCCCCGGCATGCGGGCCGGATCCGGTCACGATCACGCCCAGGACGATAGCGACGGCGCTGAGCACGCCGCTGGTCCAAAGCAGCTGCCGCACGGCGGGCGTGCCGCGGGCCGGAACCCGGGCCGCGGCCTCGTCATTGCCCAGCCAGGCCCGGTGGACCAGGAGGGTGGCGGCGGCAATCATCGCCATGGACACGATGAAGTGGCAGCCAACCACCCAGGGATTCAGGTGCGTCCAGACGGTAATGCCGCCGATCACCGCCTGGGCGGGGATGCCCAGCAGCAGGGCGATCGACAGGCCGAACAAGTCCTTGCGCGTCCGCCGCATGTGCCACACCGAGACCAGCATGGCCCCGGCAATGACGGCGAGGACGAAGGTCAGTGTCCGGTTGCCGAACTCGATGACACCGTGGATGCCCATCTCATGCGTGGCCACCAGCGATTCGGGGGTGCACTTGGGCCAGGTGGGACAGCCCAGGCCGGAGGCGGTCAGCCGGACGGCGCCGCCGGTCACCACGATGAGGATCTCGGAAACCAGCGAGGCCACGGCCAGGCCCCGGACCGCCCGGTTCGGCGCAGCGGGGAGCCGGCCGGCGGATTCGCTCAGGCGTGTTGCAGGTGTTGCGGGCATGGTGTTCAGCTCCATTTGAACCAACGGATGGCGGCCAGGCTGGCCAGTACGGTCCAGACCAGCAGGATGACGGATGCGAGGGGGTTGAACTGCGCGTCGATCAGCGCGCTGCGCAGGGCATCACCCAGCGCGGTCGAGGGCAACAGGTGCGCCGCCGGCTCGTACAGATCCGGCCAGCTGGCGGTCGGAAACAGGATGCCGCCGGCGGCGGCGAGCAGCACCCAGAGCAGGTTGGTGATGGCCAGCGTGGCCTCGGGCCGCACGGTGCCGGCGATTAGCAGTCCCAGCGAGGTGAAGGCCGCGGCGCCGAGCACCAGCTGGACCAGGGCCGGCAGCAGGCCGCCGGGCGCCGGGTGCCAGCCCAGCAGCAGGGCGGTGCCCCCGACGACGACAACCTGGATCGCCATCACGGACAGCACCGCGATGATCTTGCCCAGGATCAGCCCGCTCTGGCCCAGCGGGGTGGTGGACAGGAAGCGCAGCACGCCGTAGCGCCGGTCGAAGCCGGTGGCGATGCCCTGGCCGGTCAGGGCCGTGGACACGGTGCACAGGGCCAGCACGCCGGGCGCTGCCAGGTCGATCCGGCTGTCGGTGAAGGTGTCCAGCAGGGGAGTGACCGTCAGCCCGACCAGGGCCATCAGCGGCAGGATGATGGCGATCAGCAGCTGCTCGCCGTTGCGCAGCATGGCCAGGGTCTCGTAACGGCCCTGCAGCAGGACCCGGCGGGCCAGCGAAGCCGGTGCGCTCATCGGAGTTCCTTTCCGGAGATGTCCAGGAAGACGTCCTCCAGCGACCGCGGGGCCATATGGATGGCCGAGGGCATGATCGACTGGTCCGCCCAGGCCGCCGCCAGGGCCTGCAGGTGGGCCGGGGTCAGCGGACCGGTCAGGCTGTAGCGGCCCGGTACGGTTTCGGCCACCTCCAGGCCGGCCACCGGCGGGAAGTGCAGCCCGGGGGCGGCGTCGAAGGTCAACAGCCGGTCCACGCCGGCGCTCTGGTCGGTGGCGGCAGTCAGTTCGGCAACGGTGCCGTGCAGCACGGTCCTGCCGGCGTCGATGATGAAGACATAGTCGGCCAGCCGCTGCGCGTCGTCCATCAGGTGGGTGGTCAGGATGATGCCCAGGCCCTCGCCGCGCAGTTCCTGGATTAGTTCGAAAACCACCGAGCGGGACTGCGGGTCCAGGCCCGCGCTCGGCTCGTCGAGGAAGAGCACTTCCGGGTTGCCCACCAGTGCCGCGGCCAGCGCGACGCGCTGCTTCTGCCCGCCGGAGAGTCGGCGGATCGGGGTGTTGGCGAACGAGTTGATGCCCAGCCGCGAAGCGAGTTCGTCCACGTTGCGCGGCTGCCGGTACATGCCGGCCACGTGCCGCAGCAGCGGGATCGGGCGGACGGCCTGGGGCAGGCCGCCTTCCTGGAGCATGACGCCGACGCGGCTGCGCAGGCCGGCGCCGGCCTGGTAGGGATCCTGGCCCAGCAGCCGGACGGTGCCGCCGTTGGGTTTGAGCAGCCCCTGGGCGCAGGCCAGGGTGGTGGTCTTGCCGGCCCCGTTGGGGCCGAGCAGGGCGGTGACTTCGCCGGGGAAGGCGCGCAGGTGGACGCCGTCGAGCACCCGGACCATTTTATTGTCCAGGGCCTCCACCGGGCCCAGGTCTTTTACAAGCCCCTGGATGTCGAGGCAGGGTTCCGATTTAGGCACCGGACCATTCTACGGCACGGGGTTCTACGCCGCGTAGAACGGCAGTGCGGCAGAGGCTAAGGACTGCCTTACTGGAGGGGCGGAAGAGAATAAGTCATGATTGTGTTGTGTATTCCGTGACTAATCCTGCATCTTTGCGCGCCTCCGAGGCGGCGCACACGCTGCCGGAGCCGGAGGAGCGCACCCGGGACCGCGTGCTCAGCGCGGTGCTGGAACACGGTCCGATCAGCGCGGCGGAGTTGGGCGAACAGCTGGGGTTTACCCCCGCAGCGGTGCGCCGGCATCTGGACGCGCTCTCGCGCAAGGGCCTGATCGAGGTCAAGCTGGTCTCCAACTCGGCGAACGGGGCCGGCCGCCCGGCGCGCAAGTACGTGCTCAGCCGCCAAGGCCAGTCCAAGCTCGGCGACGACTACCTGGATATTGCGCGTACCGCGCTGGCCGCGCTGGCCCAGGCCGCCGGGACGGACGCCGTCGCCGACTTCGCCCGCAACCGCTACCGGGAGATGGAGGAGCGCTACCGTCCGGTCATCGAGGCGGCCGGGCCGGACATCCGGGCCCGGGCCGAGGCCCTGGCCCGGCTCCTGGCGCAGGACGGTTTCGTCGGGTCCACCCGGCTGGTCGGTACCGGGCAGCAGAGCAGGGCCGGCACGGTGATGCTGAGCATGCAGCTGTGCCAGGGGCACTGCCCGGTCCAGCAGCTGGCAGCCGATTTCCCGATCTTTTGCGACAGTGAAACCGAAGTTTTCGCCCGGCTCCTGGGAGTGGACGTGCGCCGTCTGTCCACCCTGGCGAGCGGCGGGCATGTGTGTACGACCCACATCCCCGTGGGTCGAACAAGGTCTGCGGCTCAGGAGGATGAGCCGGCGGCAGGCACCAGAAGAGTATCCATCAAGCTGCAAGAGAGGCCGTGATGACGGACCAAGTGGATCACCGCATCCAGGACGCAGTCGGGTCGACCGACGTTCCGGACACCACCATTTCCGAGATTCTTGAGAAGAACCCCGAGCTGCACGGCATCGGCACCTACGAGTACGGCTGGGCCGACAAGAACGACGCCGGCGCTAATGCCCGCCGCGGCCTGGACGAGGACGTTGTCCGCGACATCTCGGCCAAGAAGAACGAGCCCGAGTGGATGCTGGACCTGCGCCTGAAGGGCCTGAAGTACTTCGACCGCAAGCCCATGCCCACCTGGGGCGCGGACCTGTCCGGGATCGACTTCGATAACATCAAGTACTTCGTCCGCTCCACCGAGAAGCAGGCCGGCAGCTGGGAGGAACTCCCGGAGGACATCCGCAACACCTACGAGAAGCTGGGCATTCCGGAGGCCGAGCGCAACCGCCTGGTCGCCGGCGTCGCCGCCCAGTACGAGTCCGAGGTGGTCTACCACCAGATCCGCGAGGACCTGGAGAAGCAGGGTGTCATCTTCCTGGACACCGATACCGGCCTGCGCGAGCATCCGGAGATCTTCCAGGAGTACTTCGGCTCGGTCATCCCGGTGGGGGACAACAAGTTTGCCTCGCTGAACACCGCCGTCTGGTCCGGCGGCTCCTTCGTCTACGTGCCCCCGGGCGTGCACGTGGAAATCCCGCTGCAGGCCTACTTCCGGATCAACACCGAGAACATGGGCCAGTTCGAGCGGACCCTGATCATCGCCGACGAGGGCTCCTACGTCCACTACATCGAAGGCTGCACCGCGCCGATCTACACCTCGGACTCGCTGCACTCCGCCGTCGTCGAAATCATCGTCAAGAAGAACGCCCGGGTGCGGTACACGACCATCCAGAACTGGTCCAACAACGTCTACAACCTGGTCACCAAGCGCGCCATCGCCCACGAGGGCGCCACCATGGAGTGGATCGACGGCAACATCGGATCCAAGGTGACCATGAAGTACCCGGCGGTCTACCTGGTCGGCGAGCACGCCAAGGGTGAGACGCTGTCCATCGCCTTCGCCGGCGAAGGCCAGCACCAGGACACCGGCTCGAAGATGGTGCACATCGCGCCGAATACCAAGAGCTCGATCATTTCCAAGTCCGTGGCCCGCGGCGGCGGCCGGGCGGCCTACCGCGGCCTGGTCCAGGTCCGCGAGGGCGCGGAGCATTCGGCCAACACGGTGCGCTGCGATGCACTGCTGGTGGACACCATCTCCCGCTCGGACACCTACCCGTACGTGGATATCCGCGAGGACGACGTGACCATGGGCCACGAGGCCACGGTCTCGCGGGTCAGCGAGGAGCAGCTGTTCTACCTGATGTCCCGCGGCCTGCCCGAGGACGAGGCCATGGCGATGATCGTGCGCGGCTTCATCGAGCCGATTGCCCGCGAGCTGCCGATGGAATACGCGCTCGAGCTGAACCGCCTGATCGAACTGCAGATGGAAGGATCCGTAGGTTAATGACTGAAATGACTGAGAAGGCACGTATTGGTGCCCCGTCAGCCGCGCCCGTGATCGACGGATTCACCGAAGAAGGCGAAAACCTCTCCCCGCTGGCCGACAGCTCCCCGAGGGGGCCGCTGGGCGGTGCCAGCACCAAGGGCCACAGCCACGGCGGCGGCGTGGGGGTGCCGGACAGCTCCCGGGCCGGCCGACTGACCTCCTACAGGCTGGCCGACTTCGCCCCGCTCACCGGCCGCGAGGAGGACTGGCGGTTCACCCCGCTCAAGCGGCTGCGCGGCCTGCACACGGACGAACTGAACGGGGCTGCCCCGACGGTCGCCGTCAGCGGCCCGGACGGCACCGAAGCCCCGGCCGGCATCAAGGTCGAGACCGTCGGCCGCGAGGATGCCCGGATCGGCACCGCCGGCATTCCGGAAGACCGGGTCGCCGCTGCCGCCTGGGAAGCCTTCGGCAAGGCCACCGTCCTCACCATTCCGGCCGAACTGCAGGCAGAGACCGGCATCATCGTCTCGGTCAACGGCTACAGCAAGGACCCGGCTGCCCAGCACATCGTGATCGTCGCGGAGAAGTTCTCCAAGGCCGTCGTCGTGCTGGACCACAAGGGCACCGCGACGCTGTCCCAGAACGTCGAGATCGAGGTCCAGGACGGCGCCGAACTGACCGTGGTCTCGGTCCAGGAATGGGACGACGACGCCGTGCACGCCTCCGCGCAGGCGGCGCGGATCGGCCGGGACGCGAAGTTCAAGCATGTGGTCGTCAGCCTCGGCGGGGACCTGGTCCGGGTCACCCCGACGTCGAGGTTCACCCAGCCCGGCGGCGACGTGGAGATGTACGGCCTGTACTTCGCCGACGCCGGCCAGCACCTGGAACAGCGCCTGTTCGTGGACCACGCGGTGGCCAACTGCAAGTCCCGCGTGCTGTACAAGGGCGCGCTGCAGGGCAAGGACGCGCACACCGTCTGGGTGGGCGACGTGCTGATCCGCAAGGAGGCCGAGGGCACCGACACCTACGAGGTCAACCGCAACCTGGTCCTGACCGACGGCGCGCGCGCCGACTCGGTGCCGAACCTGGAGATCGAAACCGGGCTGATCGAGGGCGCCGGCCATGCCAGCGCCACCGGCCGGTTCGACGACGAGCAGCTGTTCTACCTGATGGCCCGCGGCATCCCCGAGGACGCCGCACGGCGTCTGGTGGTCCGCGGCTTCCTGCACGAGATCATCCAGCAGATCAAGGTGCCGGCCCTCGAGGAGCGGCTCACCGCCGCCGTCGAGCGCGAATTGGCGGCAGGCAACAACTGATGTCCGCCATCCCGCAGGGCAGGCCCGTGTGCGCCGCCGAGGACGTCAAGGTCAAGCAGGCGCTGCGCGTGCTGGTCGACGACTATCCGGTGGCGGTCGTGCGCGATTCCGACGGCGAACTGCATGCCATCGGCGATACGTGCTCGCACGAGGACTACTCCCTCGCCGAGGGGGACGTCGAGGACTGCAGCATCGAATGCTGGGGGCACGGCTCGCAGTTCGATCTGCGCACCGGCCAGCCGCAGAGCCTGCCGGCCTTCGAGCCGGTCCCGGTGTTCGCCCTGGCCGTGCACGACGGGAATGTCTACGTGGACGTCACCACCGTGCTCAACGGGGTCCCGGCTCCCACCACCAACTAAATACTTCACCAACTTCACAACGCACCCTGGGTGCGCACAGGAGAAAGCAGACAGTATGTCGACTCTGGAAATCAAGGACCTGCACGTCAGCATCGAGACGGAGCAGGGCACCAAGGAGATCCTCAAGGGCGTGTCCCTGACCATCAAGACCGGCGAAATCCACGCCATCATGGGCCCGAACGGTTCCGGCAAGTCCACCCTGGCCGCCACCATTGCCGGGCACCCGCGGTACACCGTGGACTCCGGCTCCATCACCCTGGACGGCGAGGACGTCCTGGAGATGAGCGTGGACGAGCGCGCCCGGGCCGGTCTCTTCCTGGCCATGCAGTACCCGGTGGAGGTCCCCGGTGTGACCATGACCAACTTCCTGCGCACCGCCAAGACCGCGCTCGACGGCGAGGCGCCGAGCCTGCGGACCTGGACCAAGGAAGTCAAGGAAGCAATGGCGCAGCTGCGCATCGACGCGGACTTCGCCCAGCGCAATGTCAACGAGGGCTTCTCCGGCGGCGAAAAGAAGCGCGTGGAGATCCTGCAGCTTGAGCTGTTCAAGCCGAAGTTCGCCATCATGGACGAAACCGACTCCGGCCTGGACGTGGACGCCCTCAAGGTGGTCTCCGAAGGCCACAACCGCGAGTTCGCCCGCGGCGGGATGGGCACCCTGCTCATCACCCACTACACCCGAATCCTGCGCTACATCAAGCCGGACTTCGTACACGTGTTCGTCGACGGCAAGATCGCCGAGGAGGGCGGCCCCGAGCTGGCCGACCGCCTGGAGGAAGAGGGCTACGACCGCTACCTTGCTGCTGCGAAGGCATGACCATGACTGAAACCAATGTTCCGCAGACGTCCCTGGAGGACGTCGAGGAAGCCCTCAAGGATGTGATCGATCCCGAGCTGGGCGTCAACGTGGTGGACCTGGGCCTGCTGTACGGCCTGAAGTACGCCGAGGACGGCGCGCTGCTGATCGACATGACCCTGACCACCGCGGCCTGCCCGCTCACCGACGTGATCGAGGAGCAGACCGCCAAGGCGCTGGACGGCGTCGTGGACGAGTGGCGCCTGAACTGGGTCTGGATGCCGCCGTGGGGTCCGGAGAAGATTACCGACGACGGCCGCGACCAAATGCGCGCCCTGGGCTTCAACATTTAGCGATTGGGCAGTCCCTGTCGTGCCGCTGGCGCGCCACGCAGGGACCCGGCTGCCCCGCCCTTGGTTTATGGATTGACCGGCAATCGGGCCGGCTGCCGGCTCCGGCAGCCGGCCCGATTGCCGTTAGAGTCGTGTCCATGAGCGAACTTCCGGTTCAAGCCGAAACCACACGCCCGGCCGCGGGGCGCTACAACGAGGTACTGGTGGCGAGGGTCTACCACGGCGTGACCGCCCTGGCGGCCGCCGCGGGCCTGGTGCTGGAGGCAGCGGCCATGCTGGGCTCGCCGGCCTACGGCGCGGCGCCGGCCCACGCCTGGTGGAACTTCCTGAGCTACTTCAGCGTGCAGGCGGGCCTGCTGGTCCTCGCCGTCGCGGCGAGCCTTGCCGTGGACTCGGCGCGGAGCGGCGGCAGGTTCTGGCGTGCCGCGCGCCTGGCCGCGCTGGTGGCCGCCGCGCTGGTGTTCCTGCTGCAGTTCACCCCGTACCGCGGCCTGGCCGAGTTCACCGGGCTGAACGCGGCCACCGTGTGGGGAGACCGGGTCCTGCACTACGTCGTGCCCATCCTGGTGGTCGCGGGCTGGCTGATGTTCGGCCCGCGCCCCAGGATCCGGGAGAGTACCGCGCTGTGGAGCCTGGTCTTCCCGGTCTTCTGGCTGCTCTGGACCCTGGTCCGTGGCGCGGCCACGGATTGGTACCCCTACCCGCCCGTGGACGCCGCTGCTGCGGGCCTCGTGCCGGTGCTGACTGCCGGGGTGTTCGTCCTGCTCGGCTGGCTGGGCGCGGCGTTCCTGTACCTGTTCCTGGACCGGCGGATGGGACGGGAGCCGGACGGCTTCCTGCCCGGCTTCGGTCCCGCGGACCGGCCCGGGACGGACCGCGGCTAGGGATTGTCCAGGTCCTGGGCGCCGAACGTGTCGCACTTCGCGGGATCGCCGGTGTTGTAGCCCTGCACAAACCACGCCTGCCGCTGGGCGCTGGTGCCGTGCGTGAAGGTATGCGGGTTCACGTAGCCGCGGCTGGCCTGCTGGATTCGGTCATCGCCCACGGCGGCCGCAGCGGACAGCGCCACCTGCAGGTCCTGCTGCGAGAAATCCTTCATGAACGGCCGGCCGGTGGACGGATCCACCTGGCCCGTCGCGTTGCGCGCCCAGACGCCGGCATAGCAGTCCGCCTGCAGTTCCACCCGGACCGCGCCGGATTCGGCGCCCTGCGGGTCCTGCTGTGAGTAGTCGAGGGCGCCGGTGAGGTTCTGGATGTGGTGGCCGAACTCGTGGGCCACCACGTATTCCTCCGCGAGCGGACCTTCTGCGGCACCGAGCTGGCCGGTGAGCTGGTCGAAGAAGCCGGTATCGAAATATGCCGTCCGGTCCACCGGGCAGTAGAACGGCCCCACGGCGCTGGACGCCTGGCCGCAGCCGGTGCTGACCCCGCCGGTGAACAGCACGGTCCTTGGCACGGGGTACTGGATGTTGTACTTGGGCAGCTCCGCGGCCCAGAAGCGGTTGAGGCTGTTCACCGTGCCGACAATGCGGCAGTCTCGGCGGGCGTTGGCATCCGCGCCGGTGCGGCATTCCTCGGCGATGCTGCCCGCGCCGGTGGCCTCCTGCTGCGTGGACTGCTCCGCGCCCACGCCCAGGCCCTGCAGCAGTTGCGGCGGTATGCCCAGCAGGCTGGCGATGAGCAGGATCAAACCGCCGCCGCCGACGGCGATCTTCGTGCCCATCCCGCCCCGCATGTCCGAGACCTGGGAGGTGTCCAGCTGCGAGCCCTCGTTGAAACTCATGGAGTCAGGATAGCCCGGCGGGGCGCGCACGTGGCCGGCCTTCCTGCCGGCTTCCCGCCCCGCCCGGGCCGTCCGGGCAGCTGCGGCAGCTGTCCGGACGGCCCGGAACATAGAATGGGGTGGTCCGGCGTGCCCGCGCCGGACCCGGGCAGGGCCGGGTTGCGGCCCAGGAAAGGTCGGAGGAAGCCGCAGATGCCTTTTGTGGACCGGCTGGTGGACTGGGCCGCCCGCTGCCCGGACCGCGATGCCGCCGTCATCGACGGGCAGCGGCTCAGCTATGCGCAGCTGTGCCGGCGGGCTGCGGGCCTGCGCCTGCCGGAGCCGGACGGCGGGTCCTTGCCGGAGCTGGTTGCCCTCGACCTGGGCAATACCCTCGATTTCGTTGTCGCCTTTACCGCCGTGGTGGGCCGCGGCCGCATCGCCGCGGTGCTGGATCCGGCCTGGCCCGATCCGGTCCGTGCAGCGGCGCTGGACCGGCTGGGACCGGGCGCTGTCTTCACCGGCGCCAACTTTGCCACACCCGAAGGTTCCGCCGGCAGCCCGGCGGCGTTGGCCGACGGCGGGCCCGGCCGGCTCTTTTACTGCGGCTTCACCTCGGGCACAACCCGGATGCCCAAGGCCTTCGTGCGGACCGTGGGCTCGTGGCAGCGGTCGCTGGAACGCAGTACGGCATACTTCGGGACGGCACCGGGGGACCGCGTGCTGGTTCCCGGACCCCTCTCGGCCAGCCTGGGCCTGTACGCACTGGCCGAGTGCCTCTACGCCGGCGCCACCTTCTACGGCCAGACGGCACCGGACACCGCCGCAGCCCTGGACCTGCTCACCACCGGGACCGCCACGCGGCTGGTCGCCGTGCCCAGCCAGCTGCGGATGCTCGGGCTCAGGGCCAGGAGCCCGTGGCCGTCGGTGCGTTCCGTGGTCTCCGGCGGCGCCAAGCTCGGCGGGGAGGAGGTCGGCGTCCTGCACCGGCTCGCCCCGGGTGCGGCGGTCCACGAATACTACGGTGCCTCCGAGCTCAGCTTCGTGGCGGCGCGCCTGGCAACCCCCGGGGCCGGCCCGCATCTGGTAGGCCGGCCCTTCCCGGGGGTCGAGCTGCGGATCGGGTCCCCGGACGGCGGGGGCGCAGGCGATGCCGCAGGCCGGGGACCGGGCACCATCTGGGTGCGCAGCGACATGGTCTGCCAAGGCTACGTGGCCGGTGACGACGGGATCTCCTTCCGCCGCGAGGGGCAGTGGGCCACGGTGGGAGACTACGGCTGGCTGGATGCGGACGGACAGCTCCACGTGGCGGGGCGGTCATCGGACATGATTGTCACCGGCGGCTTCAATGTGTATCCGCACGAGATCGAGGAAGTGCTCCGGTCGCACGGATGCGACGCCGTCGTCGTCGGGCTGCCGGACGCGTCGCGGGGCCGGTCCGTGGCGGCGGTGCTCCGCAGCGACGGACCGCCGGAGCTCACGGCCGGAGCCCTGCGCGGACTGTGCGCCGGGGAGCTGGCGCCGTTCAAGGTGCCGCGGCGGTTCTACTGGGTCCGCGAGTGGCCCCGGGGCCATGGCGGCAAGACCGCGCGGGCCGTCCTGGCCCGTGCCATCGAGGCAGGAGACGCCGATGTCCGCATTGTCGGCTAGCCCGGATCCGCGCCGGGAGCCGGTGGTCGTGCTGGGCCGGCGCAGCGCCTTCGGGCGGCTGAACGGCATGTGGGGGAGCACCACCGCCGATGCGCTGCTGGCTCCGGTGCTGTCCGCGGTCGTGCGCAACGCCGGTCTGCAGGCGGAACGGATCGACGACGTGGTCATCGGCAATGCGGTCGGCGGCGGCGGCAACGTGGCGCGGCTGGCACTGCTGGAAGCGGGGCTGCCGGCGTCGGTGCCGGGCCTGACCGTCGACCGACAGTGCGGCTCGGGCCTCGACGCCATCGTCCTGGCCTGCCGGCTGGTCGCCGCCGGTGCCGGGCAGCTGTACCTGGCCGGCGGGGTCGAAAGCTGCAGCACCGCCCCGCTGCGCGCCCATCGCCTGACCTCGTCCTCCGGTGCGCCGGACTTTTACGGCCGGGCACGCTTTGCGCCGGAGGCCCTCGGCGATCCGGACATGGGGGTGGCAGCCGAAGCCGTGGCGGCCCGCTGGGAGGTGGACCGGGCCGAGCAGGATGCCTTCGCGCTGCGCAGCCACCAGCGGGCCCTGGCGGCCGCCGACGCGGGGGCGTTCGCCGAGGAGATCGTCCCCGCCCGCGGGGCCGCCGACAGCACGGCGGACGAGGGGCCACGAAAGAACCTGGGGCCGGCGCTGCTGCACAGATTCCCCGCGGCCTTCGTGCCCTCGGGAACCGTCACCGCCGGCAATTCCTGCGCGGACGCCGACGGCGCCGCCGTGGTCCTGGTGGCCAGCCGCGACGTTGCCGAACGGCTCGGCTTCGCCGGCGGGCTTCGGTTTCGCGGGGCCGCAACGGCCGGAACCGATCCGAACCTGCCGGGCATCGGCGGCGGCCGTGCGGGTGCCCGGCTGCTGGCGGACCACGGCCTTCGCGGCGCGGACCTGGGCCGGGTGGAATTCAACGAGGCGTTCGCCGCCCAGGCAATCGCCTCGCTCCGGATGCTTCAGGTGACACCGGAGCGGGCCAACCTCCAGGGCGGGGCGCTGGCCTTCGGGCATCCGTACGGAGCCTCCGGGGCATTCCTCGTGCTGCGCCTGCTGCAGCAGGCCCGCGGCGGGGACCGGGACGGGCGACCCTTGCTGGCGGCCGCCAGCATCGCCGGCGGGATGGGGACCGCGGCCCTGTTCGATTGGGTGCGCTCCGGCTAGTCCCGCGGCCGGACGGGCCCGCCGTCGTCCTTTTCGCCCAGGCCCCGGGCGGCCAGCGCATCGCCGGTCTGCCGCGCATAGGCCACTGCATTGATCAGCACCGGCAGGACCAGTGCGCGCGGGTTCCGCTCCAGCCCGCGGGCCTTGGCTGCTTCGCGCACGTCGCCGAAGGAGCCGATGAGGAACGGAATGCTGCGCAGCATGAGTCCGACGGCCAGCGCGAAGCGTTCCGGATCGGCCCCGAAGCGCCGCAACGGATGCACGGCGGCCACCAGCGCGTCCAGCAGGCGCTGCACCGGCGTGGTGGTGAGCAGGATGTTGGCTGCGTAGAGGCAGGCCAGCAGCCCGGAGAGCACCCGCCAGGCGGCCAGCGGGCCGTTCTGCCAGCCCTGGTAGGCGATGAGGACCAGCAGGAACAGCCACATTGGTTTCAGCGGGGAGAGCAGCTGCCCCAAGCCCCCGCCGGCGGCGAAGTGCAGGGCAAGTACCGCCAGCAGCAACAGCGAGCGCGGGACGGCGCCGGGGACGGCGATGGCGGCTGCGCCCAGGCCCAGCAGCAGGGGCATCTTGAACCGCAGCGGCAGCCGGTGGACAAACGAGGATCCGGGGCGGTAGGCGCCAACCAGGTATGCATGGCCTCTCACGGCGTGCTGTTCCCGGCCGGCGAACTGTGCCCCGGATACCGGCCGGCGGTTCGGGGCCAGGCCGTGTCGTCGGCGCACAGCCGGCGGTAGAAGGCGACGGCGTCGGCCGCGTTGCCGTCGAAGACCGCCTCCCCGCGGTGGATGACCAGCACCCTGTCGAAGTCCGCGGCAAAGTTCAGGTCGTGCGTGGCCATGATCAGCTGCTGGTCCAAGGTGGCGAAAACCCGGTGCAGCAGCTGCGTGTTGCGCAGGTCCAGCAGCGTGGAGGGCTCATCGAGGACGAGGATGCCGGGGTTGACGGCGAGCACCGTGGCCAGCGCGGCCAGCTGGCGTTCCCCGCCGGAGAGGTCGTAGATGCTGTTGTCCGCCAGCTCCGCCAGGCCGTAGGCCGCCAGGATGTCCCCGGCGGCCTGCCGCCTGTCGGCTCCGCGCCGGTGGACCCGGCGCAGCGAGAGTTCCACGTCCTCGCGCGGGGTGGGCATCACCAGCTGCGAGAGCGGATCCGTGAAGACGAACCCGACCTGCCGCCTGACCTTGCCGCCCTCGGCCGACGGGTCCAGCCCGTTGACCCGGACCTGTCCGGCGGTCGGGCGGACCAGGCCGTTGACCAGGCGCAGCAAGGTGGACTTTCCGGAACCGTTTCCGCCGATGACGGCAATGCGCCGTTCCGTCAGGTTGGCGCTGAGGCCGCGCAGGATGGCCCGCGGCGCCGCCGGGGCGCCTCCGCCGTGCCCGGGCCCCGGGCCGGCGGGGACGGTGACCTCGACGTTCGTGAAGCTGACCTGGCTGGTCGGAGAGGAGTTCACCGGGCGCGGCGCACCAGCACATCCGGGAAGGCCCGGTGGACGCTGAGGGCCACCAGCACGGCCAGCACATTCTTCAGGATGTCGCCCGGGATGAAGGGCAGGTCCGCTGCCAGCGCCGCCGGCAGCGGCATCTGTCCGTTGACCATCATGCCGCAGATGCCCAGGATGTGGGTCGCGAACAGGCCGCCGAACGTCGCGGCAAAAAGCCAGAGTCCGCGCCGGCGCAGGTTCCGGCGCAGCACCAGCTGCGCCAGGAGCCCCACGATGGCGGCCGCCAGCGGGAAGGACAGGATGTAGCCTGCGGATCCGCTGGCCAGCACACCCAGGCCGCCCCGGAACGCGCTGAAGATCGGCAGCCCGGCAAGGCCGACCAGGACATAGAGGCCGACGGCCGCCGCGCCGCGGCCGGCGCCGAGCACCAGTCCGGCCAGGGTGACCACCGTTGTCTGGATGGTGATCGGCACGCCAAGGACGTTGCCCGCGGGGATGGGCGGAACGACGATGGACGCGGCCATCAGGGCGGCGAAAACGGCAATCAGGGAAATGTCGCGGCTGGTCCAGCCGGCGCGGGACGTGCCGGAAGCGGGCTGCAGTGCCGGCGTCGAGGGTGATTTCCTGGATGGATCCATGCTATTGAGGATAGTGGGGACCAGGACGCGGGCGGACATAGTTGTCAGGCTTCGGTAATATGGAGAGGTTGCATTTGCTGCAACCCTCCGCTGAATCCCCGCATCTGCCCTGTGAAAGGCGCCCTCCCCGTGATTTCCGTAGTTGACCTTGAACTGCGCGCCGGCGCCCGGCTGCTCATGGAAGCGGTGAACTTCCGCGTGGACAAGGGGGACAAGATCGGGCTGGTGGGCCGCAACGGCGCCGGCAAGACCACCCTGACCAAGGTCCTGGCCGGCGAGGCGCTGCCCGCGGCCGGTGAGGTCCTCCGCAGCGGCGAAATCGGCTACCTGCCGCAGGACCCGCGGACCCCGGACATGGAGCAACTGGCCCGGGACCGGATCCTGTCCGCCCGCGGCCTCGACGTCGTCGTCGGCAAGCTGCGCAAGGCGCAGCTGGAGATGGCCAGCGAAGACCCGGAGGTCCATGCCAGGGCGATGCGCCGCTACGACCGGCTGGAGGCTGAATTCCTCGCCGCCGGCGGTTATGCCGCCGAGGCGGAGGCGGCCGCCATCTCCTCCAACCTGGCCCTGCCCGAGCGCATCCTGAACCAGCCGCTGAAGACCCTCTCCGGCGGCCAGCGCCGCCGCGTGGAGCTGGCACGCATCCTGTACTCGGGGGCGGACACCATGCTGCTGGATGAGCCCACCAACCATCTGGACGCGGACTCGATCAGCTGGCTGCGCGACTTCCTGCAGAACCACTCGGGCGGACTCATCGTGATCAGCCACGACACCGGCCTGCTGGAGGCCACGGTCAACAAGGTCTTCCATCTGGACGCCAACCGTGCCGTGGTGGACATCTACAACATGAACTGGAAGCGCTACCTGCAGCAGCGCGAGACGGACGAGCGCGCCCGCCGGCGCGAACGGGCCAACGCGGAGAAGAAGGCCCAGGTGCTGCTGGACCAGGCCAACAAGATGCGCGCCAAGGCCACCAAGGCAGTCGCCGCGCAGAACATGGCCAAGCGCGCCGAGCGCCTGCTCAGCGGGCTGGACTCGGTGCGGGCGCAGGACAAGGTGGCTGCGCTGCGCTTCCCGGATCCGGCGCCCTGCGGCAAGACTCCGATGACGGCCTCCGGACTGAGCAAGTCCTACGGCTCGCTGGAGATCTTCACGGACGTGGACCTGGCCATTGACCGCGGCTCCCGCGTGGTGATCCTCGGACTCAACGGCGCGGGCAAGACCACCCTGCTGCGGATGCTGGCCGGGGTGGACCAGCCGGACACCGGGGAAGTGGTACCCGGCCACGGACTGAAGGTCGGCTACTACGCCCAGGAGCACGAAACCCTCGACACCGAACGCACCGTGCTGGAGAACATGCGCACCGCGGCCCCCGGCCTGCGCGATACCGAGGTGCGCAACATCCTCGGTTCGTTCCTGTTTTCCGGCGACGACGTGGACAAGCCGGCCGGCGTGCTCTCCGGCGGGGAGAAGACCAGGCTGGCACTGGCCACCATCGTCGCGTCCTCGGCGAATGTGCTGCTGCTGGACGAGCCGACCAACAACCTGGACCCGGCCAGCCGGGCCGAGATCCTGGGCGCGCTGCGCAACTACAGCGGCGCGGTGGTGATGGTCAGCCACGACGAGGGCGCCGTGGAAGCGCTGAACCCGGAGCGCGTGGTGCTGCTGCCGGACGGCGTGGAGGACCTGTGGAACGAGGATTACCTGGACCTGGTCACCCTGGCCTAGAAGCCCTGCGCGTCCAGCAGGGCGTCCTCTTCCTCCTCGGCCGTCGGCCGCTTGCGGGCGCGCTGGGGCCGGGCCGGCCGCGGCGCCGGGTTCGCCTGATGGAATCCGCTGTCCTCTTCCTCCGGCCGGGCGGTTCCCAGGGCATGCTGGCGGGCGGCATAGCCGTACCCGACGAAAACCAGGAGGCCGAACGCGATCCACTGCATCGCGTAGGACAG
Source organism: Arthrobacter sp. GCM10027362 (assembly GCF_042679445.1). Classification (NCBI taxonomy): domain Bacteria; kingdom Bacillati; phylum Actinomycetota; class Actinomycetes; order Micrococcales; family Micrococcaceae; genus Arthrobacter; species Arthrobacter sp. GCM10027362. The sequence continues at coordinate 9,792 of NZ_JBHTML010000016.1, read as the reverse complement.
GTGCGGGCCTTCGTCAACGGCCGGTTTCGGCAGCGCCGTCGGGGCGGTGGCCGGGGCCGGGGATTCCGCGGCCATCAGGCCGTAGCCCCCGGTTAGCAGCGGATAGTCCAGCTCCGCGGCATAGTCGGTGAGCTGGATGGAGGCCAGCTGGCCCTCCGGGGCGCCGCGCTGGATGGAGTCCTCGCCGGCCTTCAGGCGTGCGACAACGGTGACCTTGCCCTGCGGTGCCGCGGGAATCTCGTCCGGACGCCCGGTCTCCCGGTTGCCGATCGGCAGCCAGCCGCGGTCGATAATGACTGCCTCGCCGCTGTCCAGGCGCAGCGGCACCAGCACCTCGTAGCCGGGCTGGCCGTTCAGCGGCCGGTTGCGCACGATCCGCTGCCCGGCTTCGTCATAGGTGCCGTGCAGCACCACGGGAGTCCACTCGGCACTGGGATCATAGGTGTCGAAGGCATCGCGCATCCGTTCGAAGGGGACCGGAGCGCGGTCGTAGTTCGTTTCGACGGCGGAAACCGCCTCGCGGGCGTGGTCGCGGCGGTCCAGCTGCCAGTTGGCCAAGGCCACGCAGACGGCTGCGGCAAGGACCGCCAGGAGGAACCAACCGGTCCATTTGCTGCTCAAGAGGAACCGGTACACGCCTAGTCTCCGCCTTTCGGGTCGGCTGTGCCGGGCAAGGCCAGGGTCTGGCGCCAGAGCCCGCGCAGCTTCAGGTATTCTTCCAGCCAGTCCCGGTGACCGGCACAGGCAAGCCAGATCTTGCGCCGCTCGGGCGTGTGGATCCGGGGGTTGTTCCAGAGCAGCTGCCAGGCAGCTTCGGCGCGGCAGCCCTTGCGGGAACAGACTCTTTCGGCCGGCAGTCCGTCCACGCGGGACGCACCGCCGGAAAGCTGGTCGAAAATGCTCATGCAGCGTCCCTGCCGCCGGCATCGCGGGGTGTGGCGGGACCACCGGGCGGGTCCTCGGCCCGGGCTGCCTCCGGCCCGGCGTCGTCATCCTCGACCACTTCGCCGGGAAGGATGTCCACGCGGTCGCGCTCGGCGACGGATTCGGCCGAGGGCAGCTCGGCCATCGGAGCGTGGTCCAGCAGGGCGTCGCTGGGGCCGATCCGGCTTTTGTCCGCGCCGCCGTTGGCGATGACCACCGCGATCCACGGCAGGAAGACGGCGCCGGCCACGAACAGCCAGCGTTGCCAGCCGGGGATGAAGAAGAAAAGCAGCAGGCAGGCCAGGCGGACGGACATGGCCACGGTGTACTTGACCATGCGGCGGTGCATCTCATCCGTATGGCTTTCCTGGGCGTCCGTAATGTTCAGGACTTCCCCGTTGTTATCCGACCGTGCGCTCATCACTCTCCCAAGGGCCTGTTCAATTCTCCCATGTCCGGCGGCCGTGCCAAAGCCCGGGCAGGCAGCGGAAAGTGAGGCGGCCGGGGCCCGTCCCGAGCCTGCGGGGGAGGGGGAGGCGGCGAACGCTAGGATTCTTTATGAGCACCGACAGGAACCACGGAGGTATTGAGTGCAGAACGAACAGCAGGGCCGCAGCGTCCTGGTCACCGGCGGCAACCGGGGGATCGGCCTGGCCATTGCCCGGGCCTTCGAGGCCAACGGCGACAAGGTAGCCATCACCTACCGCAGCGGGGAAGTCCCCGAGGGTTTGCTCGGGGTCAAGGCGGATGTGACGGACGCCGCGTCCGTGGACGCGGCCTTTACCGAGGTCGAGGCGGCCCACGGCCCGGTGGAAGTGCTGGTGGCCAATGCCGGCATCACCCGGGACACGCTGCTGCTGCGGATGAGCGAAGAAGACTTCACGAGCGTGGTGGACACCAATCTCGCCGGGGCCTTCCGTGTGCTCAAGCGCGCCTCCAAGGGGATGATTCGCCTGAAGAAGGGGCGTGTGGTGCTGATTTCCTCCGTGGTGGGCCTCTACGGCTCCCCCGGGCAGATTAACTACGCCGCGTCCAAGGCCGGCCTGGTGGGCATGGCCCGGTCGCTGACCCGCGAGCTGGGCTCCCGCGGCATCACGGCGAACGTGGTTGCCCCGGGGTTCATCAACACGGACATGACGGCCGCGCTGCCTGAGGAAACGCAGAAGAGCTACCTGGGCAGCATCCCGGCCGGCCGGTTCGCGGAGCCGGAAGAAGTGGCAAACGTGGTGCGCTGGGTGGCCAGCGATGAAGCGGCCTACATTTCCGGGGCGGTGATCCCCGTGGACGGCGGGCTCGGCATGGGCCACTAGGATTGGGGCGTTCCCGGAGTGTCGGCTTCGCCGCCACACCGGGGCCCTCGCGCCCCACTCCGTTCAGCAGCCACCCCGGCCTTCGCAGGTTCAGGCCGGGCACCCCTGCTGCTTCACTTGGGCGCTCCCTTTTTGTGGGCACCCTACAACCGATCCGGCTCCGGGGACTGGCAAGATGGTTCCCGGAGCCGTTTTCGTTAGGCCTTCCCTACAAGGGAGGGCCTTCATTTTCCAACTCGAAGGAGCAGCCATGGGCGCATTGGAAGGCAAAACAGCAATCGTGACGGGGTCCTCCCGCGGCATCGGGGCCGAGGTGGCCGCGTTGCTGGCCGCGGAAGGTGCCGCCGTCGTCGTCAACTACCGCCAGAAGGCTCCCCGCGCCAACAAGGTGGTGGCCCGGATCGAGGAGGCCGGCGGCCGAGCCGTGGCCGTCGGCGCGGACCTCACGTCGGCGGAAGGCGCCCGGGCGCTGGTGGATGCGGCCAGGGAGAACTTCGGCGGACTGGACATCCTGGTGCTCAACGCCTCCGGCGGCATGGAGGCCGGCCTGGGCGAGGACTATGCCATGCGGCTGAACCGGGACGCCCAGCTGAACATGCTCAACGCCGCGGCCGAGGCCATGCCGGCAGGCTCCCGCGTGGTGTTCGTCACCAGCCACCAGGCCCACTTCATCAACGACGTGCCCACCATGCCCGAGTACGAACCGGTGGCCCGCAGCAAGCGCGCCGGCGAAGACGCCCTGCGCCAACAGCTGCCGGCTCTGGAGGCCAAGGGCATCTCGCTGGTGGTGGTCTCCGGCGACATGATCGAAGGAACGGTCACGGCGACCCTGCTGGACCGCGCCCGCCCCGGCGCCATCGAGGCGCGCCGGGCGGACGCGGGCAGGCTGTACTCGGTGGAGGAATTCGCCGCCGAGGTGGCCAGGATGGTCACGGCCGACGTGCCCTCGGGCCACACCGAGCTGGTGGGCGGGGCGGACAGCTTCCTCAAGCAGGCCCGGGCCTAGGACCGGGCCCGCCGGCTACACGCCGGCGAAGTACCGGGCCACGTCCAGGTACCCGATGGTGATGGCGGCATCCGCTGCCGCCCGGACGGCCGGCTTGGCGTTGAACGCAACGCCCAGGCCGGCCGCCGCCAGCATGTCCAGGTCGTTGGCGCCGTCGCCGATCGCGATGGTCCGGGACAGGTCGATGCCCTCGGCCGCGGCCCATTCGCGCAGCGAGGCCTCCTTGACGGCCCGGTCCACCACTTCGCCGACCACCTTGCCGGTGAGCCTGCCGTCCTCGATGCCCAGCAGGTTCGCACGCCAGTGGCTGAGTTTCAGGGCCTCGGCCAGCGGATCCAGGATCTGGCTGAAGCCGCCGGAGACCACCGCCACCGCGTGCCCCTGGTCCTGGAAGGCCCGGATCAGCTCGGCGGCCCCGTCGGTCAACTCCACCGCGCCGCGGACCTTCTCGATGACGTCCGCCGGCAGCTGCGCCAGCGTGGCCACCCGGGCATGCAGGCTCTGGGCGAAATCCAGTTCGCCGCGCATGGCGGCCTCGGTGACGGCGGCCACCTCGTCGCGCTTGCCGGCATGTTCGGCCAGCAGTTCGATGACCTCCTGCTTGATCAGGGTGGAGTCCACATCCATGATCAGCAGCTTGCGCTCCGGCCCCGCCAGGGCCGCGGGTACGACGGCGGTGCCCACTTCGTCCCCGTAGCCTGCGCCCGGCCCGGCCACCGCGTCGCGCAGGCCGGACAGCCCGGCCTCGCCGTCGCCGTCGTACGCCACCTGCAGCACTGCCACCTCGAAGCGGCCGTTGGCGGAACGCTCCGGTGCATCCGCTTTCCCGCCGGCACCGGCCACGGCCTGCTGCACCGCCGCGAGGTAGTCGTCGGGGAGGACACGTCCGTAGGAAACGACGCGGAACTGGGAAAGCATGTGTGAATCCTTTGCAAGGTTCGATGGGCCTACCGGTCAATCATCCGGCATCCGGCGTACCGTTTGGCGAATACTACGCGTTTTAGCCTAGTGTCTACTGATATGAGTGAAGTTCTTGAATTTGCCGGGGTCAGCGTTGTCCGCGGGCATAAAGTCCTGCTCGACGGCGTGGACTGGCAGGTCAGGGACGGGGAACGCTGGGTGATCCTCGGGCCGAACGGCGCCGGCAAGACCACGCTGCTGCAGATCGCCGGGGCGCGGCTGCACCCTACCCGCGGCGTGGCCGGCATCCTGGACGAAGTCATGGGCCGGGTCGATGTCTTTGAACTGCGGCCGCGGATCGGGCTGGCCTCGGCCGCCCTGGCCGCCCAGATTCCCGAGCACGAAACGGTGCTCAATGTGGTGGTCACCGCCTCCTACGGCGTCACCGGCCGCTGGCGCGAGCAGTATGAGCGGATGGACGAGCGCCGGGCCTTCCGGCTGCTGGATGCCTGGGGCATGTCCACCTTCATGAACCGCACCTTCGCCTCGCTCAGCGAAGGAGAGCGCAAGCGGGTGCAGATCGCCCGGGCCCTGATGTCCGATCCCGAACTGCTGCTGCTGGACGAGCCGGGCGCGGGCCTGGACCTGGGCGGGCGCGAGGAACTGGTGCACAGCCTGAGCCAGCTGGCCGCGGACGAGGACGCGCCGGCGCTGGTGCTGGTCACCCACCACTTGGAGGAAGTGCCCCCGGGCTTCACCCACGCCATGCTGCTGCGCGATGGCGCCGTGGTGGCGCAGGGCCCGATCGCCGGGGTGCTCACCGAGGAGAACCTGAGCGAAACCTTCGGCCTGCCGCTGGAGGTCAGGTCCGACGGCGGCCGTTACACCGCCGTGGCCCGCCGCGCCTAGGCGCGCGGGTCCGTGGAGCCGCTCAACGCTGCCCTCGTCGCGCTCGGCGGGCTGTGGGCGGGAACCATCAACAGCATCGTTGGTTCCGGCACGCTGGTCACCTTCCCCATCCTGGTGGCGCTGGGCTACGCACCGGTCACCGCCACGATTTCCAACGCGATGGGGCTGATCGCCGGCAATCTCGGCGGCGTGTACGGCTACCGCCGCGAGCTGGCGGGCCTGGGCCGCACGCTGGCCGCGCTGCTGCCGGCATCCCTGGTCGGCGGCATCACCGGGGCCTGGCTGCTGCTGCACCTGCCGGACAGCGTCTTCGGCGTGGCGGCGCCTTTCCTGATTGTGGTGGCCCTGGGCTTCGTGGTCTTCCAGCCGCGGCTGCAGGCCTGGGTCCGCGAACGCCAGGCGGCCCAGGCGCGCCAGAAGAGCCGGCCCTGGCTGCTGCTGGCGCTGGTGTACGGCGCCGGTGTCTACGGCGGTTACTTCGTGGCGGCGCAGGGGGTGCTGCTGCTGGGCATCCTCGGGGTCTTCCTGCACGGGACCATGCAGCAGGCCAATGCCGTCAAGAACGTGCTGGTGCTGGGCGTGAACCTCATCGCCGCGGTGTCCTACATGCTCTTCGCGTTCAACCGGATCGACTGGCCGGTGGTGCTGGTGATCGCCGCCAGCTCGCTGGTCGGGGCGCTCCTCGGGTCCGCGGTCGGGCGCAGGCTGAAGCCGGTGGTGCTGCGCGGCATCATCGTGGCACTGGGCCTGGTGGCGCTGTGGACCATGATTGCGAAGCTGGTGAACGGATGAACCTGCAGTACCTGACCGACCCCGCCGACCCGCGCGTGGCGGACTACACCCAGCTGACGGACACCGCGCTGCGCCGCCGGCGCGAACCCGCGGAGGGCATGTACATCGCCGAAAGCTCCAGGGTCCTGCGCCGCGCCATCGGGGCCGGCCACCGGCCGCGCTCGTTTTTCCTGGCCGAGAAGTGGCTGCCGGACCTGGCCGACGTGCTGGAGCAGTTCCCCGGCGTCCCGGTATACGTGGGCAGCCCCGAGGTGCTGGAGGCGATCACCGGTTTCCACCTGCACCGCGGCGCGATGGCCGCGATGCACCGGCCCGCACCGCTGAGCGTGGCCCGGGCGCTCGAGGGCGCCCGGCGGGTGGCGGGTGGCGGTGCTGGAGGACATCGTGGACCACACGAACGTGGGCGCCATTTTCCGCTCCGCCGCGGCCATGGGCATGGACGCGGTGCTGATCAGTCCGCGCTGCGCGGATCCGCTGTACCGGCGCAGCATCCGGGTGAGCATGGGCACCGTGTTCCAGATCCCGTGGGCACGGCTGGAGGACTGGCCGGGGCAGATGCACGCCCTGCGGTCCGCGGGATTCACGGCGGCGGCCCTGGAGCTGACCGGGGATGCCATCAGCCTGGATGAGCTGGAACGCCGCAGCTTCGGCAAGCTGGCGCTGGTACTGGGCACCGAGGGCGCGGGCATGCTCCCGGAGACGCTGGCCCAGGTGGACCTGAAGGTGATGATCCCCATGCGCGAAGGGGTGGATTCGCTGAACGTCGCCGCCGCCAGCGCCGTGGCCTTCTGGGCCTGCCGCACGCACTGAACGGATTTTCCGCCGGTCCCGGCAATGAGGTAAAGTGGAGTGCCGGCCCCTCGGGCCGCAAACCGCCTAACTGCTGTTCCACATCCTTAAATGCCGCTGGCAAAATCCAGGGGCGAGAATCAAAGGTGCAACTATGAAGTCTGACATCCACCCGGCATACAACCCGGTTGTTTTCCGCGACCTGGCCTCCGGCGTTTCCTTCCTGACCCGGTCCACCGCTTCCTCCAACAAGACGGTCGAGTGGGAAGACGGCAACACCTACCCGCTGATCGAGGTGGAAATCTCCTCCGAGTCGCACCCGTTCTACACCGGCAAGCAGCGCATCATGGACAGCGCCGGCCGCGTCGAGCGCTTCAACGCCCGCTTCAAGACCTTCGGCAAGAAGTAACCGGCTTCCCCTGCCAAGCGCAATGCCCGCACCGTACGGTGCGGGCATTGCGCTTTAAGCCTTGGCCTCCGCCCGGGCAAAGAAAAGGCCGGCAACTTCGGGATAAGTTGGGGGGAGTTTTCCCGAAGTTGCCGACCATCGCCGGTAGCCAGCCGGCTATTCTTCACTCGCACCTTTATGAGGTGATTAAGACATTAGAGGCCGTGGCTGGATGCAACCTCCGGTTAACCTGAAAAAATGCTGTGATTGTCGAGCGTGCCCGCGGCCCGGCCGGCCGTGGTAGTACTGGAAGCGGGGCCGGCTCCTTGTCCGCCCGGCCCGGCGAAGCCCAAAGGAGCAGGAATGTCCGTACACCACCATGGTGAATACAAGGTGCACGGCGGCAAGCTGGTAGTAGCGGACCTGGAGGTCGCCGACGGCCGGCTGGCGCAGGTATCCATCAGCGGAGACTTCTTCCTCGAACCGGACGAGGCACTTGTTCAGATCAATGGTGCGCTGGAGGGCATGTCCGCGGAGAGCAGCCATGGGGAGTTTTCCGCAGCCATCTCCGCCGCGCTGCCGCCGGATGCGATCCTCTTCGGGTTCTCCCCGGATGCCGTGGCCGTGGCAGTGCGGCGCGCACTGGCCAAGGCCACCGGCTGGCTGGACCACAGCTGGCAGATCATTCCGCCGACTCCCTTGCCCACGCATATGCACGTGGCCATGGACGAGGTGCTCACCCGCGAGGTGGGTGCCGGACGGCGCTCACCCACCTTGCGGTTCTGGGACTGGGAAACCCCCTCCGTGGTGATCGGCAGCTTCCAGTCCCTGAAGAACGAGGTCGATCCGGAAGGCGTCCGCCGCCACGGGATCACGGTGGTGCGCCGGATCAGCGGCGGGGGCGCCATGTTCATGGAGCACGGCAACGCGATCACCTACTCGCTCTACCTGCCGCAGACCCTGGTGGACGGGCTGACCATCGAGGCCTCCTACGCCTTCCTTGACGCCTGGGTGATGGCCTCGCTGGAAAAGCTGGGAATCAAGGCCTTCTATCAGCCGCTGAACGACATTGCCACACCCGAAGGCAAGATCGGCGGCGCGGCCCAGAAGCGCCTGGCCAACGGCGGCATGCTCCACCATGTCACCATGTCCTACGACATCGATGCCGACAAGATGATGGAGGTGCTGCGGATCGGCAAGGAGAAAATCTCCGACAAGGGCATTGCCAGCGCCAAGAAACGCGTGGACCCGCTGCGCCGGCAAACCGGGCGCACGCGCGAGGAGATCATCCAGGTGATGATGCAGACCTTCAAGGACCGCTACGGCGCCGTCGAGGCCGGCTTCAGCGAGGCGGAAATGGCGGCCGCCAAGGAGCTGGTGGAGACGAAATTCGCCACCGAACAATGGCAGCGCCGTGTGCCGTAGCGGCCCCGGTGGCTTCCGGTTACGCCAAGGGGTAACGAATGCGTAACGGAACCGGTATACTGGTGCGCCTTTAGGGAGGTCTACATGTCGTCACATCGTACAATCCGCCTGTTCGCCGCACTGTCGCTGGCCGGCGCGTCCATCCTGGCCAGCGCCGGGGGAGCCGCTGCCGTCACCCCCGCGGAACCCGTGCCGGGCGAAGGCTTGGAGACGGAGATCGGCGTCGCGCAAAGCGCCACCGACGCTTACTGGGCCGCGCACTGGAACGAATACTTCGCCGGAACCTACACCTCGCCGAACGTGGTTGGCCTCTATGACGGGTTGAACCCGGCCAGCGCCCCGGTCTGCGGCGGCGTGCCGCTTGGGCCCGGAAACGCCTACTACTGCCCCGAAGGCGACTACCTGGCCTGGGACATCGGCCTGATGGCCAACGGCTACCAGAGCGGGGACGCGTGGCCCTATCTGGTGGTGGCGCACGAATGGGGGCATGCCGTGCAAGCCCGGCTGGATCCGTCCCTGGTGGCGCCGGCTTCGGAACTGCAGGCCGACTGCTTCGCCGGGGCGTCCCTGTACGGTGCCGCGGCGGACGGCACGCTGGTCTTCGAGGAAGGCGACCAGCAGGAGCTCGTCTCGGCGCTGGGCGTGCTGGCGGACCAGACCCCGTGGACGAAGTCCGGAGACCACGGGAACGCCGGCGAGCGGGTGGCCGCCTTTTCCAACGGCGGCCAAGGCGGCGCCGGCGCCTGCCTGCCGGCGCGGTAACAGCCGCGGCCCGGGCCTTGCGCAGCAGGCACCCCGCGTTTCCCACCCTTCGCAGGCTCGCGGGGGGGTCGCCCGGCGCTGGCTTCCGCTGCGGGGCCCCTGAAACTTTGCGGGAGTATCCCGGTCTTACCGGCCGGCCCCCTCCGGCTGACCGGTCACGGCCTGCGCGGCGAGGGCGCGGACCAGGTGGTCGCGCTGTTCGATCACGATCCGGCGCAGCGCAGCGGGCGCCTGGACGTGTTGCGCGAGCCATTGGTCCGTGCGGACAACGACGGGGTGCCCGGCCGGCGCCTGGCCGTCGGCCAGGTCCTGGGCTGCAGGGTAAAGCCCGCGGACAATCCGGCCGGCCAGTTCGATGCTCTTGCCGGCCCAGACCTGCTCCAGGCTCCGGAAGTAGGGCTCGATGAACGGCTCCAGCAGTTCGGGCGGGCCGGCATTGAAGCCGTCGATCGCAGCGTCCAGCAGCTGGTTGGACAGGGCGGCGCCGACGACGGCGTCCTGCCAGGCCTGCGCCTTGACCTCCGGGTCCGGCCGCGCGGTTAAGGCGGCCAGGTGCCCGGCCCGGCCGGCCGCGGTCCGGTCCCTGG
>NZ_JBHTML010000015.1:0-38612 GCF_042679445.1 Arthrobacter sp. GCM10027362 | reverse complement strand
CCTGGTCCTTACCGGCAGCAGCGCCGAGCGTGCCCGCGCGGTGGCGGTAGCCGAGCTTGCCGGGCTCCCCGCGGCCTCGGTCGTGGCCGGGCACCAGTCGCTGGCAGAATTCGCCGCGCTGATTGCGGACGCCGCGCTGGTCATCTCCGCCGATACCGGCGCCGCCCATCTGGCCACCGCCTACGGGCGCCGCTCGGTGGTCATCTTCGGACCCGCGCCGGCCGCCGAATGGGGGCCGCCGCCGGGGCCGCACATCGTGCTGACGGATGAGAGCCGCCGGGTCGGCGACACCTTTTCCGCCGTGCCGGATCCGGCCCTGCTGGCCGTCACCGCCGGCGACGTGCTGGCCGCAGCGGCGCGGCTGGGCCTGTCCTAGGGATTGGGGCACTCCCGCAGTGTCGGCTTCGCCGCCACAGCGGGACCCTCGCGCCCCACTCCAGGGCACTCCCGCAGTGTCGGCTTCGCCGCCACAGCGGGACCCTCGCGCCCCATTCCAAGGCACTCAGGCGGTGCGGGCCGGCTGCCCTGCTCCTGCAGGCTCCTCGAGCAGGTGCCCCTGCAGCTTGACCAGGACCGCGGCCAACATCCGGGATACCTGCATCTGGGTCATGCCCAGGCGCTCGCCGATGCGCTGCTGGCTCTCCTCATGGAAGTAACGGTAGAAGAGCAGCCGCCGTTCGCGGCCGCTGAGCTCGCGAAGGGCCGCACGAAGCATCACCCGGCTCTCCACGGCATCCAGCCGGCCGTCCCAGCCGCCGAGCGTTTCCGCCGGCTCCCTCCCCTCCAGCGGTGCCTCGAGGGAATCCGGCCGCAGGCTGTTCCGGCTGGCCAGTGCCTCGGCGACCGCCTGCCGGCTCACCCCGAGTTCGACGGCGAGTTCGGTCTCGGTCGCTTCCCTGCCCAGCCGCTGGGCGAGGCCGGGGGCCGCCTTGGCAAGGTCCGTGCGCAGGTCCTGCACCCGGCGCGGCGGCCGGATCATCCAGCAGCTGTCCCGCAGGTAGCGCTTCAACTCCCCCGTCACGGTCGGCAGTGCGTAGGCCGGAAACTGGGTGCCGCGCTCCGGATCGAAACTGCGCACCGCCTTCAGCAGGCCCAGGCGGGCCACCTGCCGCAAGTCCTCCAGATCCCGTCCCGCGCCCTCGTACCGCCGGGCAGCGGCCTCGGCGATATGCAGGTACTCAAGCAGCAGCTCTTCCTCCAGCGCCTTGCGCAAGGCTCCCTGGCACCGGCGGACGCGCCTGAAGGGGTCCAGTTCGGAGCCGGCAGCGGCTTCCTGGCGGTTCGTGACAAGCGACATAGCCGTTTGTTTCCTATCCGTCGAGTGGCGGTTGACCCTTTCTGCTCGACAGAAAAACATAAGCTTGCTTATAAAGCAATAATCCCCCCGGTCCAGGACCTCCTGCCGGCGCCGCGGAACGAGGGCGGCGGAGGTGCCGGGGCTACCGGGAAACGGGCTTGAAGCTACCGGGAAACAAGCTTGAAGAAGGTGCTGGCCTCGCCGCCCTTCTCCGTGCCCTTGACACTCGCGGGGACGCCCTTGTTCTCTCCCACCCAGCGGCGGATTTCGTCGTGGTCGATGGTGGTACGGGATTCCGATGCCATCAGGACCTCCTTGGATACCAGGGAAACGGGGCGCAACCGCGGCTGCCGCGGCCCACCCTACCCGGGCCCAGGGCAGCTGTCCACGGTGGTTGCCCGGACGGAGCCTTACATCCGGCCTGTGCAGATCAGCCCGCCGGGGGTAGCCTACTAGGACGAGGGGCACACGTTCGGCCTCCCGACGGGAAGCATAGGCATTCACGGCCCAGGACGGCGGCATGGCAGGCTCGGCACCCTCCGCGTTTTCCAGCGGATCCCCCGATGCAGGCAACACGGCACGCCCATGGTGGTCGGTGTCGCTGGGCGTTGCCGGCCTGCTGCTGCACGGCGGTTCGGCGCTCTTCTACATTTCGACCAGCCTGATCGCGCCGCTGTACGGCGTCATCGCGCTGCAGTTGGTCTGGATTGTCCTGCTGGTGGCCGGCCTGCACCTGATGCGCCGGAATCCACCCCTGACCCTGTTCGTGCCGGCCGCTTCCCTGGCGGCCCTGCTGGTGCTGGCGTGGTTCGGCGGAACGTTCCTGGGCTGGGGGCCGGCGATGCATGGCTAGCGCGCCGGGGCCTGCCGGCGACCGGCCGATCCGCGTGGCCACTTTGGACGGCAGCTACTTCCCGCCGTCGAAAACCACCATGCTCCTGGACCTCGCGGCCCAGGAGCTCGGACGGCACCGGCAGGTGGGCCGCGAGGAAATCAACGTGGCCGAGCTGGGGCCGGGATTCGCCTCCGCCCTGTCCCGGGAAGACCTGGCGCCGGAGGTCCTGGGCCGGCTGCGCGCCTTCGAAACCGCAGATGCGATCATCGCCGGCAGCCCGGTCTACCAGGGCTCCTACTCCGGGCTGTTCAAGCACTTCATCGATTTCGTCGGGCAGGGGGCACTGGCGGACACGCCGGTGCTGCTGGTGGCTGACGGCGGCAGCGAGCGGCACCTGCTGATGATCGACCACGAGCTGCGCCCCCTGTTCGCCTTCCTGCAGGCCTTCGTGGTCCCTGCCTCCGTCTTCGCCGCGGCCGGGGACTTCGACGGCCTGGTGCTGCTCAACAGCGGCCTGCGCAAGCGCGTGCGCAGGGCCGTCTCCGGCCTGCTGCGACTGCTGTGACCGGCGCAGCGCGGACAACACAAACCAGGAAAGGGGCATTGAAATGCTCAATCTGGCCAGCGTCATTACCGCCCACGAGCGCACGCTCGCCCTGGCGGCCGACGGCGAGACCTACATCCTGCGGCTGAGCCGTCTGCTTGCCGCCCCCGCGGAAGAGGTGTGGGACGCCCTGACCGATCCGGAGCGGGTGCGTTTGTGGTTCCTGCCCGTCAGCGGGGACCTGCGGCGTGGCGGCAGCTACCAGCTGGAGGGCAGCGCCGGCGGGGACATCCTCTACTGCGACCCCGGCCGCCGGTTCACCCTGACATTCGGGACGCCGGACAACATCGTGGATGTCAAGCTGGCGGCGGATCCGCGCGGAGGAACCAGGCTGGACTTCGAGAATGCGGCAGCGTTCGAGATGCCGGAGGAGGACTACCTGGACAGCATCGGGGACTTCGCGCCCGGCTGGGAGACCCTGCTGGCGGCACTGGACCTGCACCTGCGCGGCAAACTGCCTGCCGGACCCCGCGTGGAGGACATGGAGCTGTGGCAGGCGCTGGCACACATCTGGCGGGACCTGGCCCGGGCCATGTTCGCCCGCTAGCCGCCGTCACCGGCCTTGCCGCCAGCCCTGCCGTCGGCAAACTTCAGCCCGGCTGCGCAGGCGATAATCCCGGCCAGGAACAGGATCTTCAGCGGCTCCGCCTGCTCGCCGCCGAACAGCACGGACCAGGCCACGGTGAGGGCGGCGCCCAGCCCCGTCCAGGCAGCATAGGCCGTACCCATCGGCACGCTCCGCATTGCATAGCCCAGGCCCGCCATGCTCGCAGCCATCGCCGCGACGAACACGATGCTCGGGGCGGGGCCGGCGGAAACCATTCGAGGCTGCAAACGCCGTCGCCCAGACAGCTTCGAGCACGCCGGCCAGGACCAGCACCATCCATTCCACGGGAAATCCTTCGGCCAGTCTTTCGCTCACCGGGTCCTGAACCGCCGTCCGGGGGCCGGCTGCCGGTCCTGCCTCGAATTTAGCAAACCAGGGCCCGGGAAGCCCTGCTCCCGGCACATCCAGCCCGGCCCTGCTGCCCGGGACGCCCGCGGCGGCCCGGGACTAGACTCGGTCCATGGACCCTGCCACGGGCCCGGCAACCGCCGTGGACGTGCCCGGCGGCACCTGCGGCACTGCCGCGCAACGTCGGTTTGGAAGGCAGGCTGATGGGTGAGCGAAAACTCGTGCTGGTCACCGGCGCGACAGGTTACATCGGCGGCAGGCTCGTCCCCCGGCTCCTCGCCGAGGGCTACAGGGTGCGGGTGCTGGCCCGTGCGCCGTCGAAGCTGCAGGCGGTGCCCTGGCGCGACGCGGTCGACGTCGCTGCCGGCGACCTGGCCGATCCGCAGACCGCGGCAAGGGCCTGCGAGGGCGTGGACACGCTCTTCTACCTGGTGCACTCCATGGGTTCGGGGGCGGATTTCGAGACCAGGGAACTGGAGATGGCCGGCACCGTCGCCGATGCCGCCGCCCGTTCCGGGGTGCGGCGGATTGTGTACCTGGGCGGGCTGCACCCGGACAATGTGCCGCTCTCACGACACATGCGCTCCCGCACGGCCGTGGGCCGGGTACTGCTGGAGGGCGTGGTGCCCGCCGTCGTCTTCCAGGCCGGCGTCGTCATCGGCTCCGGTTCGGCCTCGTTCGAGATGATCCGGCACCTGACCGAGAACCTGCCGGTGATGCCGGCCCCGTCCTGGGTGCGCCGGCGGATCGAACCGATCGCCATCCGCGACGTCCTGCACTACCTGGTCCGGGCCCCGGAGCTGCCGCCGGGACTGAACCGCGCCTTCGACATCGGCTCCCGCGAGGTCCTGACCTACGCCGACCTGCTGTACGGCTACGCCCATGAGGCAAAGCTGGCGCCCCGGCGCATCTACTCGCTGCCGGTTCCGGCACCGCGGCTGGCCGGCTGGTGGGTGGCCCTGACCACGCCCATCCCGCACGCCATGGCCGTGCCGCTGGTCGAGTCGCTGCAGCACGATGCCGTGTCCGCCGAGCATGACATCGACGGGTACGTGCCGCCGCCGCCCGGCGGTCTGACCGGTTACCTCAAGGCGGTGGAGCTGGCGCTGGGCAGGATCCGCAGCGGCGACGTGGAAACCAGCTGGACCAACGCCTCGGGCCGGCCGCCCTCGGACCCGCTGCCCAGCGATCCGGACTGGGCCGGCCGCACCGTGTATGTCGACGAGCGGCTGCGGGACAGCACCGTCGGCCCGGAGTACGTCTGGCAGGTCATCGAAGGGATCGGAGGGGAAAACGGCTGGTACTCGTGGCCGGCGGCCTGGGTGATCCGCGGGGTCCTGGACAAGCTGGTGGGCGGCGCCGGGCATAACCGCGGCAGGCGGCACGGCGGCAGGCTCGGCGTCGGCGAAGCGGTGGACTGGTGGCGGGTGGAACACATCGGGAACGGCCCCGGCGGCAAGGTGCTGCGGCTGCGGGCGGAAATGAAGGTTCCCGGGGACGCCTGGCTCGAGCTGTCCGCCCTGCCGCACGGTACCGGAACCACCTACCGGCAGCGGGCCGTCTACTTTCCCCGGGGCCTGGCCGGCAAGGCCTACTGGTGGCTGGTGCTGCCCTTCCACGGGCTGATCTTCCCGTCCATGGCCCGGAACATCCTCCGGCATGCCGCCGGCCTGGAGCATGCTTCGGCAGGAGTGGAGGCGGCCGGAATGCCCGGCCCGTGACGTACCGCGGCACCGGATCAGCGGCACCGTGCCTCTGCCCCGGGCCGGGAATCCGGTCAGGAGCCCGGGCCGAAAATGAACTCCTCAGCGTGGGCTACGGCCTTCTTAAACGAGTCGTTGCGCAGCGCGACCTGGTCCGTGTCAGTCGCCTCGGCGCTTTCGACGTACTGGGTGAAGCCCGGGCGCAGGACCCAGATGCCGCCCGCCGGCGGAAGGTAGAACACGGCAAAGGACCTGTTCCTGCGGTCATCCTGCCAGACCGGGACGACGGCGACCGCGGCGCCGGTGTCCACGTTGATCCACTGCGCCCGCGGCCTGGGTTGCTCCTCGTCGTAGACGCTCGGGTCCAGGAACGGCGCGGTCCCCTCGCCCCACCGTTCCTCGAAACGCTCGTGGAAGACGGGAAACAGGTTGTAGTCGTACCGGCGCCAGCTGCCGTGCCGGCTGTCCCGGCTGTTGCCGTTGTTCATTGGCGGTCTCCTCTCGACAGTCCAACCTCATGCCTTGCGACCTTGCGTTCACCAAGGGAACCGGCGCCGCAGGAAGTATTCCAGCAGCTCCTGGAGGTCCGGCCACGCGGAATGCCGTGAAGGAAACATCCAGGCGCTGCCGCCGGTATCCCTCGGCGGCCAGTTCAGCAGGAACGGCTCCCGGGATGCCGGGCGCAGCGGTGCAGGCGCCGTCGCCCGATCATATTCGGCGCGGCGCTCAGGATCGCCCAGCACGGCATAAGCCTCCATAACCTCCCGGAGGCTCCGCGCTGCGTGGGCGGGTTCGTCCTCCCCCCGCGAGGACTGCAGATCCGGATGGAAGCTGCGCAGCAGCCGCCGGTAGGCGCGGCGGATCTCCTCGCGACTGGCCGTACGGTCCACCTGCAGGACCGCATACAGATCAGGGAGTTGCTCATTCATGGTGGCCCCTCAGATTCCCTTGCCCCCCGGGGAGACGGGCGGCCCGGGGCAAGCGGCTGCCGCGCGGCGCTTGGTGCCGTCGCGCGGCAGCCGGGCTGCGGAAGAAGTCAGGCTTTGATCTCCTGCCGCTGGCCTCCCGTGGTGATCTCGATCTTGCGCGGCTTCGCCTCTTCGGCGATCGGGATGCGCAGGGCGAGCACGCCGGCGTCGTAGGCCGCCTTCACATTGGCGGTATCCAGGGTGTCACCCAGGATCAGCTGGCGGCTGAAAGTGCCGGTGGGCCGTTCCTCGGCGACCATTTCCGCCGCCTCGGGGGCCCTCGCCTTCCGCTCGGCGCGGACGGTGAGCACGTTCCGCTCCACATCCAGGTCGATCGATCCCGGATCAACACCGGGCAGGTCGAACTCAACCACGAACTCGTCACCCTCGCGCCAAGCGTCCATCGGCATGGCGGCGGGGCGGGCCGGGGTTCCGAAGACCTGCTGAGTCAGCCGGTCGAGCTCCCGGAACGGATCAGTTCGCATCAACATGGTTGCCTCCTTCAGTTCTTCGCTGTCAGGATATCTACATCCACTGACATAGATATTATAGGTCCAAGGAGTAAAATTTACGCAAGAGGGAATCGAGAGAAGGGCAGCCATGGAATCCCCGGACACCTCCCGTTCCTCGCGCGGGGTCTACGGCATCTCGGTTGCCGCCGACCTGGTGGGAATGGCGCAGCCGACCCTGCGGCTCTATGAGCGCAAGGGCCTGGTCGAGCCGGAACGGACCAGCGGAGGCACGCGCAGGTACAGCGACGACGACCTCGAACGCCTCAAGCGGATCGGCGAGCTGGTCGAAGCCGGGGTGAACCTCGCCGGCGTCGGCCTGGTCCTGCGCCTGGAAGCGGACAATGTCAGACTGCGGCGCGACCTCGCCCGGGCCAGGCGGCGGGCGGCAAGGTAAGCCGCCTTCAATTGCCTCGGTCAACAAAACGTGCGCCGGCTAACACGTCCGAACGCTGTTCATATGAAAAAATGGACTATGCGCCCGATGCAGCACTCCAGCAAACTCCAGAATGTCCGCTACGAATTGCGGGGCCCGATCCTGCATGCGGCCAAGAAGATGGAGGCTGCCGGACACCGTATCCTGCGGATGAACCTGGGCGACCCCGCGCCCTTCGGACTCGAGGCGCCGGAGTCCATCGTGGTGGACATGATCCACCACCTGCGCGAGGCGCAGGGCTACAGCGATTCCAAGGGCATCTTCTCCGCCCGTACCGCAATTTCCCAGTACTACCAGACCCGCGGCCTGATGCAGATCGGCGTCGAAGACATTTTCCTGGGCAACGGTGTCAGCGAACTGATCTCCATGACCCTGCAGGCCTTCCTGGAAAACGGGGACCAGGTGCTGATCCCGGCGCCCGACTATCCGCTCTGGACCGCATCGGTGACGCTCTCCGGCGGCGAGCCGGTGCATTACCTGTGCGATGAGGAAAACCATTGGTGGCCGGACATGGCGGACGTGGCGGCCAAGATCACGGACCGCACCCGTGCCATTGTGATCATCAACCCGAACAACCCCACCGGCGCCGTCTATCCCCGACACATCCTCGAACAGTTCGCCGAGCTGGCGCGCAGCCATGACCTGGTGCTGTTTTCGGATGAGATCTACGAGAAGATCCTCTATGAAGACGCCGTCCACATCCACACCGCCTCGGTCGCCGGCGACCTCCCGGTGCTGACCTTCAGCGGCCTGTCCAAGGCGTACCGGATGCCCGGCTACCGCGCCGGCTGGGTGGCCATCAGCGGCCCGCGCATGGCCACCGCCGACTACCGGGAGTCGCTGGAGCTGCTCGCCTCGCTGCGGCTGTGCGCCAATGTGCCGGCCCAGCACGCCATCCAGACCTCGCTCGGCGGCTACCAGAGCATCGAGGACCTGGTGAAGCCGGGCGGACGGCTGCGCGAGCAGCGCGACCTGGCCTGCCGGCTGCTGAACGAGATCCCCGGGGTCAGCTGCGTTCCGGCAGCCGGCGCCATGTACCTCTTCCCGCGGCTGGACCCGGAGGTCTACCCCTTCACCGACGACGAGCAGTTCGTCCTGGACCTGCTCGAGGACCAGAAGATCCTGATCTCCCACGGCACAGCCTTCCACTGGCCGGCGCCGGACCACTTCCGCTTCGTCATTCTCCCGTCGACGGACGACATCGAGGAAGCCGTGCGGCGGATCGCGGCCTTCCTTGGCGTCTACCGGAAAAAGGCGGCCGCCATCGCGGCGGCCGGGAGCAAATAACCGTCCCTCCGTGGCCTCCGGCCGTGGAATTCGCGCCGCGTGCAGCAACAGGCGGCGCAACATAAGGCCACGAAACGCCGTATTTACCCGCAAAGACATGAGATGTCCACGCAGGGATGCAAGACTGCTGTCACATCGTAAGTGACCGGAGGTGCACTGTGAGCGCAAACACTCAGGAAAACAACGCAAAACGGCTCAAGGCCGTGCTTGACCGCCTGGCCCGGGCCGGGCAGGGCTCAAAGATGGGCGGCAGCGCGGTACTCGCCGAAGCCATCGAGCTTTTCCCGCTGAACGCGCAGGAAAGCGAGTTGCTCTCCGGAGGTGTCCCCCGCGGCCACAAGTCCCTGACCACCACCACCACCAAGCTGGTCAAGGCCGGCTGGCTTGTCAAGGGCCGGGGCGGCTGGAGCATCACCGAGGAGGGGCTGCGCGCCACCGTCGCCTTCCCGGATGCGGTTTCCCTGGCCGCCGCGCTGGCGGAGGGCACCCCGGTGCCTGCCGGGACCCCGCTGCCGGAGGCCTCTCCGGCCGAGGCCCCCGCAGTTCCGGCCGACGCTCCGGCAGTCCCGGCCGAGGCCGTGCAGCTCGTGGAGGCCGCCGAACTGGTGCAGGCTGCCGAGCTGGTGCAGGCCGTGACCGAGGAATTGGCCGACGCGGCACCGGTCGATGTCGCCTTCCCGCAGCCGGCGGCCGTCGCGCTGGCCGGCGACTTCGGCACGGTGCTGGGCTGCCCCGATAACTGGCAGCCGCATTTCGACGAGGTCCAGATGGTCCTCGACCCGGAAGACCAGCTCTGGAAGCTGACTGCGGACCTGCCCGCAGGCTTCTACAGTTTCAAGGCGGCATTGAACCGCTCGTGGGACGAGAACTACGGGGCCTTCGGCCAGCCCAACGGCAGCAACCATGAACTGCACCATCCCGGCGGGCCGGTCACTTTCTGCTACGACCACCGGACCAGGGACATCACCGCCAGCTTGTCCTGACGCAGGCCCGTCCGCGGGCGGGGACGGCAGGTTGGTCCCCGCCCGCGGACGGTCACAGCCATTTGTTGCGCTTGAAGGCAACGTAAAGCCCGACGGCGATGGCCACCATCATCGCCAGCGCGAGCGGATAGCCCCACGCCCAGCGCAGCTCGGGCATCTCCCGGAAATTCATCCCGTAGACGGCGCCCACCAGGGTCGGGGCAAAGAGGATGGCAGCCCAGGACGAGATCCGCTTCATATCCTCGTTCTGGCGCTGGGCCACGAGCGTGGCATTGACCGTCAGGGCGTTCTGCAGCAGCGCCCGGAATGCATTCGCCCGGTCCGCCACCCGGAGCACGTGGTCATGGACGTCGCGCAGCCGCCGCTGCAGCTCGAGCGGAACATGGTACTTCTCCGCGCCCCGTTCAAGGGCGGCCAGCATGTCGTCCAGTGGCTGGGTCGCCCGTTGGAAGGCCAGCACTTCACGGTGGAGCTGGTAGATGCGCCGGGAAACCTCCGGATCCCCGCGGAAGAGCTCATCCTCGATTTCATCGATGTCGTTTTCCAGCCCCGCTACCACCGGGGCGTATTCGTCCACGACCTGGTCCAGGATGGCATAGAGCACCGCCTGCGGCCCCAGGGCCAGCAGTTCCGGGCTCTGCTCCATCCGCTTGCGTACCTGTGCCAGGTCCGGGGACTCGGCGTGCCGGACGGTCACCACGAAGTCGGGACCGACGAAAACGTGCAGTTCGCCGAACTCGACCATTTCCACCTCGTCCAGGTATCGTGCCGGGCGGAGCACCACGAAGAGGGTTTCGCCGTAACGCTCGAGCTTGGCCCGCTGGTGGCCGCTGAGCGCATCCTCGATGGCGAGTTCATGCAGCCCGAATTCACGCTGGACGGAGAGCACGTCCTCCTCTGCCGGGCGGTAGAAACCGATCCAGGCCATGCCTCCGCGTTGCCGCATCAGCCCGTACGTTTCGTCCAGGTTGGCGGGGCTGTCCGTCCGCTTGCCGCCCACGTAGACGCCGTTGTCGATCAGGGTCACTGGAGCACTCCTTGCACGGTCCGGGCCGGGTAGGCCCGGCTACTGCACAATCTACTGCCCGGACGCCCGCAGATTAATTCGGCGTGAACAACCGGCGGTTTCCGTTGCGGGGCCCGCGCGGCTCCGCAATCCTTAATGTCCAGTCTCACCCCATGCCAACCTCGGGAGGACCCATGACCGAGTCGCCCCTTGAAAGCTGGGACCTGCTCCCCGGAACCTTGGTGGAGATCCGCCGCTCGGGCCGGGCGGTGCGGACCGGACGCGTTGACGCCGTCACGGTCAACGCGGATGTACTGTGGCTCTCCGCCAATGGTTCCCATCCCCGGCGCCTGTTCGAAAAGGCCGAAGGATACGAGGTCTGGCCGCGCAGGCGGACTGAGCCTTCCGCAGGCGGTGGGCAGCCGCTAGCGTGAAGCCCATGGACTGGAAGCTCGAACTCGTCTTCGTTCCCGTCACCGACGTGGACCGGGCCAAGAAATTCTACGTCGAACAGGTCGGCTTCAACGCCGACCATGACCACACCGTCCGGCCCGGGCTGCGCTTTGTCCAGCTCACACCGCCGGGCTCGGCCTGCTCCATCGCCCTGGGCGAAGGTATTACCGACATGGCCCCCGGTTCACAGCGCGGCCTGCAGGTGGTGGTCCCGGATGCCGCGGCCGCCCGCGAAGAATTGCTCGGCCGCGGCGTCCAGGCCAGCGACGTGGACGTGCAGGAGTGGGGGTCCTTCGTGACCTTTGCGGATCCGGATGGCAACACCTGGACACTGCAGCAAATGCCGGCCCGCACCTGACGACCATGGCAGACGAACGACTGACGGCAACGGTGGCCGGTCTGGTGCAGGGTGTGGGATTCAGGTACTGGACGCGCGCCCAAGCCGAACGGCTCGGCCTGGCCGGCATCGCGGTGAACAGCCCCGACGGCACGGTCCGGATCACCGCCGAGGGTCCGCGCCCATCACTCGAGCGCCTCGTGACCCTGCTGGAATCCGACGCCCCCGGCCGGGTGGACCGCGTGGAAGCCGGCTATGCCAAAGCCACCGGCGGGTTCCGGGGCTTCGACGTCGGCTGAAACCGAAAAAACCTGTGCTTGACGCGCCCTTCCCCATGGTGGTACCGGGCGCACGGTGGGAAAGTAGGAGAAACGCCAGTTCGCCCCTCTTCCGTCACTCAGGGAGGTTCCCATGGCATCCTCGGCGCAGGTTCCCTCCGGCGGTACTCCGGTGCAGCCGGGTGGAGCGGGCAACGGCACCGGACCCGGAACGGTCCGCAAGAAGGACAGGACCCATGTCCTCTATATGGCGGTCATTGCCGCGGTGGTGCTCGGCGCCGTCCTGGGCCTGCTGGCACCTGAGTTCGCCAAAGGCCTCAAGCCCCTGGGCACCGGCTTCATCGCCCTGATCAAGATGATGATCGCCCCGATCATCTTCTGCACCATCGTCCTGGGCGTCGGCTCGATCGCCAAGGCCGCCACCGTGGGCAAGGTCGGCGGGCTGGCCCTGGCCTACTTCATGGTCATGTCCACCTTCGCCCTGGGCATCGGTTTGGTGGTCGGGAACCTGATCCATCCGGGCACCGGGTTGGACATTTCCGGTACGACCTACAAAGCCGGCGGTGGCGGCGAAGAGGCGGCCGGCACGGTGGGCTTCATCCTGGGCATCATTCCTGCCACGCTGCTGTCCTCGCTGACCGCGGGCAACATCCTGCAGACCCTCTTCGTGGCCCTGCTGGTGGGGTTCGCGGTGCAGAAGATGGGACCTTCCGGGCTGCCGATCCTGCGCGCCGTCGGCTACATCCAGGCGCTGGTGTTCCGCATCCTGATCATGATCATGTGGCTGGCTCCGATCGGGGCGTTCGGCGCCATTGCCGCCGTCGTCGGGGAGACCGGCGTGCAGGCGATCATCAGCCTGGCCACCCTGATGATCGCCTTCTACATCACCTGCATCATGTTCATCGTGGTGGTGCTGGGCACGCTGCTGCGGCTGGTGTCCGGGATCAACATCTTCCGGCTGATGAAGTACCTGGCCCGGGAGTACCTGCTGATCTTCTCCACCTCCTCCTCCGAGGCCGCCCTGCCCCGGCTGATCGCCAAGATGGAGCACCTGGGCGTGGCCCGGCCCGTGGTCGGCGTTGTGGTGCCGACCGGCTACTCCTTCAACCTCGACGGCACCGCCATCTACCTGACCATGGGGGCACTGTTCGTCTCCAGCGCCCTGGGCAAACCGCTTGAGCTCGGCGAACAGATCTCGCTGCTGGTGTTCATGATCATCGCCTCCAAGGGCGCCGCCGGGGTCACCGGCGCCGGCCTGGCCACGCTGGCCGGGGGCCTGCAGGCCCACCGGCCGGACCTGGTCGACGGGGTCGGGCTGATCGTGGGCATCGACCGGTTCATGTCCGAGGCCCGCGCGCTGACCAACTTCACCGGCAATGCCGTGGCCACCGTGCTGATCGGCACCTGGACGGACGAGGTCGACAACGGCCAGGTGGAGGACGTCCTCGCCGGCAGGGACCCCTTCGACGAGGCCACCATGAACGAGGACCATGCCTTTGCCGAACACCCGGCACCAGGCCCGGTTGCCGAAGCGCCCCCGGCCCGGGAGCAACGGCCGGAAGTCGGGGCCTCGGCCCGGAAGGACACCGCAACTCCGCGCCGCTGACCACGGCCCGGGAACTGCTGCGGCCGGAAGCGACGAAGGAAGCGGTCCAAGGTGTAACTTGGGCTCGTGCTCGAACTGCTGAGTGCGTTCAAACGGTTCCTTCTGGGCCGCCCCTACCGGAGCGAGCGGCTGGCGCATACCCTGCTGCCCAAGCGTATCGCCCTGCCGGTCTTCGCCTCCGACGCGCTCTCCTCCGTGGCGTATGCGCCGGATGAAATCCTGCTGACCCTGGCCTTGGCAGGCATCTCCGCCGTCGCCGTCGCGCCCTGGGTCGGGCTGGCCGTGATGGCGGTGCTGGTCACGGTTGTGGCCTCCTACCGGCAGAATGTCCACGCCTACCCCTCCGGCGGCGGCGACTACGAAATTGCCCGGGAAAACCTGGGCAGGCCCGCCGGCCTGACCGTAGCCTCCGCCCTGCTCGTGGACTATGTCCTGACCGTGGCGGTCTCCATGTCTTCGGCAGCGCAGTACCTGATCACCGCGGTGCCCGCGCTGGAAGGCGACGCGGCCGCCATCGCGGCGGCCGGCGTCGTCGTCCTGGTCGTGGTCAACCTGCGCGGGGTCCGGGAGGCCGGGACCGTGTTCGCGGTGCCCACCTATGCCTTCATGGCATCGATCCTGGGCATGACGGCAGCCGGCCTCGTCCAGGCCGCCGCCGGCACGCTGCGCCAAGCACCGTCCGCGGCGTTCGGAATCGCCCCGGCGGCGGGCATGGAAAACGGCCTGACGGGGCTGGCCGGAGCCTTCCTGCTGCTGCGCGCGTTCTCCTCCGGCGCCGCGGCGCTGACCGGCGTCGAGGCGATCAGCAACGGCGTACCCAACTTCCGCAAGCCCAAGAGCCGCAACGCTGCCACCACGCTGCTGCTGCTCGGCTGCATCGCCGCATCCATGCTCGCAGGAATCCTCTTCCTGGCCAGCCGCACCCGGGTCCATCTGGCCCAGGATCCCGCCACCGAACTGCTGCTGGACGGCCGGCCCGTCGGCACGGACTACATCCAGCGCCCGGTGATCAGCCAGCTGGCCGAAACCATCTTCGGCGACGCCTCCATTCCGTTCTACATTGTGGTGGCAGCCACCGGAACCATCCTGGTTTTCGCCAGCAACACCGCGTTCAACGGTTTCCCGGTGTTGGCCTCCATCCTGGCCAAGGACGGCTACCTGCCGCGGCAGATGCACACCCGCGGCGACCGGCTGGCCTTCAGCAACGGCATCCTGGCGCTGGCCGCCGGCGCCCTGGTACTGATCATCGCGTTCCACGCCGACGTCACCCGGCTGATCCAGCTCTACATCGTGGGCGTCTTCGTCTCCTTCACAGCCAGCCAGCTGGGCATGATCCGGCACTGGAACCGGCAGCTGCGCCTCACCCGCGACGGGCCGTCGCGGCGGCACCTCTCCAAGTCCCGCACGGTCAACAGCATCGGGCTGGGCATGACGGCCACCGTGCTGGTGATCGTGCTGATCACCAAGTTCGAGCACGGCGCCTGGATCGCGCTGGTGGCCATGGCGGGCTTGTACCTGCTGATGAACGCCATCCACACCCACTATGCGCGCGTGGCCGTGGAACTGGCGGCAGAGGCCCCGGACGACGGCGCGGGCCCGACCAGGCTGCATGCCGTGCTGCTGGTCTCGCAGGTCCACAAGCCGACCTTGCGCGCCCTGGCCTACGCGCGGGCTTCCCGC
Source organism: Arthrobacter sp. GCM10027362 (assembly GCF_042679445.1). Taxonomy (NCBI): domain Bacteria; kingdom Bacillati; phylum Actinomycetota; class Actinomycetes; order Micrococcales; family Micrococcaceae; genus Arthrobacter; species Arthrobacter sp. GCM10027362. Next base: position 23,675 of record NZ_JBHTML010000015.1, on the reverse strand, counting down.
CCGGACCGGCTCGATGCGGTCACGGTCAACCTCGACGACGCCGCGACCCGGCGGACGCTGGCGGACTGGGAGACGCTGGGGCTGCCGGTCCCGCTCAGGGTGCTGCCCTCGCCGTACCGCGAAACCACCCGGCCGATCCTGGACTACTTGCGCGCCCTCCGCCGCGAGGACCCGCGGTCGCTGATCGTGGTCTATATTCCGGAGTATGTGGTGGACAGGTGGTGGGAGAACCTGGTCCACAACCAGACCGCGTTGCGGATCAAGGCCCGCCTGCACTTCGAACCCGGCGTGATGGTGGCCAGCGTGCCGTGGCAGCTTGCGCCGTCTCGCTGAGCAGGAAGGCACGCCCAGGGCATGACCGGAACTGCTTTTCCAGTCCGGGGACTGTCATTGATCAATCCCCATCCCCTACGATTGAGGAACACCGCCGGGGTGCGGTGGACGCACCGGAGGAAGATTCCTCCTGAGGATGTCACTTGAGGGGATGGCAGCCGGTCCGGTGCCTGCTGGACGGGGCGGCCCGCGCCGGTCCGTCGCAAAGAGGCGGAGGGCCAAGCCGGCGCCAGGAAGCCAGCCGGTCCGCCGCACACAGGCGAGGCGCAGGCCGCCCGCATCCTGGATCCCCGGATATGCACGGAAGCAGTTGACATCATGAAGATTTCAGTCACTTGGCGTCTGCTGATGGTGATCGCAGGCATGCTGGTGGCCCTGATGGCAGGATGGGGGGCAGCCGCCCCGGCCGCGGCGATGGAGATCACCGCCAACGGATCCTCGCTGTCTCTGAGCGTCGCCGGGAACGGCTCGTACAGCGTCCGGGGAAGCGGGTACACGGGCAGTCCCATCCATGTCTGGGTGGTGAACATCCGTAAGGATCGTGCGGTGGATCAGAGGTCCATCAAGCCGCGGCACGGCTCCTTCTCCTTCAGCGGCGGCGGGCTGGAATGCAATGCCGCTTACAAGGCGGTCAGCTTCAGCAAGCTGGACGGCTGGAATGAAAGCAGGCCGGTTTCCCGCAAATGCTAGAGATTGGGGCGCACGCCGATTGGGATGCTCCCGCAGCCGGTAACGATTCCGGAGCATTTTGCTCCGGACCCGCCCACAACCGACCATGGCGCCATATCATAGATGAATCCATCTCGCAACTTTGAGGCGGTACGTCATGAAGAAATTACCCGCGTGGCTGGCGGTCCTGCTGCTGGTCCTGGGTCTGGGGCTGGTGGCACCGAGCACGGCCAGCGCAGCCCCGTATTGCGGAATCAACTGGGGGTCGCAGGCCAAGTCCAAGTCCCTCATGGTCCAGTCGCCGATCATCAATGTCCGTTCGGGCAGGCACCCCTGCTTTGACCGGCTGGTGGTCGATCTCAAGGGCAAGGCGCCGGGCTACACCGTCCGCTACGTCAAGTCCGTCCTCGCGGAAGGATCCGGCAAGAAAATCCCGCTGCGCGGTGCCGCCGACCTGCAGGTCACGGTCCGGGCACCGGCGTACAACAGCGCCGGCAAGGCCACCTATTCGCCGAAGAACCCCAGGGAACTGGTCAATCTGAAAGGCTACGAGACGTTCCGGCAGGCGGCGTGGGGAGGCAGCTTCGAAGGTGTCACCACCATCGGGCTCGGTGTGCGGTCCCGGCTGCCGTTCCGGGTCTTTACCCTGACAGGCCAGCACAACATGTCGATGCTGGTCATCGACGTCGCCCACCGCTGGTAAACACCACAGGCCGGTAAACACCACAGGAGGTACAGCAGGCGGCGGCCCGTCCGGCCGCCGCCTGCCCTGTGCCGGCCGCCGGCCGATTAATCAGCCGGCGGCGGCCTGCAGGAACTTCTTCGCCATCGGCGCCCCGGTGACCGCGCCGAGGTCGCCGTCCTCGACAAACACGGAAATGGCCAGGTCCCCCTGCGCCGCAATGACCCAGGAATGGGTCTTCAACGGTGTACCCGAGCCGTACTCGGCGGTGCCGGTCTTGCCAATCACCGGCTCGCCCGGCAGTTCGGCCAGGCTCGACAGGTAGCCGTCGGTGACCGCCGCGCGCATCATCGTCCGCAGCTGCCCGGCCTCCTCGTCCGTCAGCTTCGGCCCCTCGGCCAGCTTGGCGCCGCCGTCGCGCCCCTCGACCAGCTGCGGCACCACGGCCTCGCCCTTGACCACGGAGGCCATCAGCACCCCCAGCGCCAGCGGCGACACCTGCACCCTGCCCTGGCCGATCATCGAGGCCGCGTGGGCGGTGCCGGTCTCGTCCCTCGGGACATTGCCGAAGAACGCTTCGAGCCCGATGTCCGCCTCCATGCCAATGCCCAGGGCACCGGCGGCCTCTGCCAGCTGGTCCTGCGAGAGGTTTTCGAACTGGGAGACAAAGGCGGTGTTGCAGGAGTGCGCGATAGCCTCGGTCAGCGTGATTGTCCCGGTGTAGGCCGCCGGATAACCGTCCGCGTTCTCGAATTTCTTGCCGTCCGCAGAGAATTGCGGAGCGCAGGTGACTGTGGATTTGGCCGTCTTCCCCTCGCGCAGCAGCCCCAGCGACGTCGCGATCTTGAAGGTGGAGCCGGGGGCGTAGCGGCCCAGGAAGGCGGTGTTGTAGCCGCCGCTGCCCGGGCCGTTAGCCGCGGCGAGGATCTCGCCGGTGGACGGGCGGATGGCCACAATGGAGCTCGGGGACGCCGTGTCCGCCAGGACCTTCTCGGCCGCGGCCTGCAGCCTGGGCACGAGGCTGGTCTTCACCGCCGATCCGTCCACCGGTTCGGTGGCGAAGAGTTCGCGCGACGGCGCCTCGGCGCCGTTTCCGGCCGGCTTGCCGACGGCGCTGATGGTCAGCCCGGGTGTACCTGCCAGCTCCTTGTTGAAGGAAGCCTGCAGGCCCGAAGCGCCGACCAGCTCGCCCTGGACAATCTGCCCCTCGGATTTTTCGATGTCCTCGGCGGTGGCCTCCCGGACGGAGCCGAGGATGGCTGAGGCGAATTCGCGCGTGGGGGCCAGCGGGAGCGACCGGGACAAGGCCCTGGCCCCCTTGATTGCGTCCAGCGCGTCCTGGTCCAGCTTCCGGTAGGCGGCCTGGCGCAGGGTGATGGCCTCCACGAAGGCATCGGGTCCAAAGCCGGACACCATCTTCGCGTACTCCCCGGCGTCAATATCGACGACGGCGGCGAGCGCCCGTGCCGAAGCCTCGGCCTGGGCCGGGGAGAGCCCCTTCTTGTCGATGCCCACCACCTTGACCGGCCGGTCCTTGACGATCGCCTGGCCGTTCGCGTCCTGGATGTCACCGCGCTTCGGGTCCGTGACCTGCAGGGACAGCCGCTCCCCCGCCTGCAGGGTCGGTTCGATGGCGGCCGGGGACCACTGGATGTCCCAGGGCGTCTCCGCGTCGCCGGTGCGCTTCAGCTCCGCGGTGGCGGTGTAACTCCAGTCCTTGTCCGTGTCCGGCAGGTCCCAGGTGTAGTGCAGCGTGGCCCGGGCGGTGTCGCCGCCGGTCTGGCTGACCTCGCCTACCGTCACGGCGGGCTTGAGCGGTGCCATGCCCTCGGTGGCTTTGGCAAAGGCGGCCTGCACGTCCGCTGCCGGGGTGCTGAATTCCAGCTTTGCCAGATTTCCGGCCGTCAGGGCGGCGGCCAGGGCTTCCGCGGTGGAGCGCCCGTCGTCTTTCGGCGCGCAGGCCGTGCCCGCGGCCACCAGCACCAGAGCCAGCAACGTTCCTGCCATGCGCCGAAGCATGTTCCTCCCAAGCCTGTCTACGCCTTCGGTTCCCATCTAGTCTGCACCATGGTGAAACCACCAGGTGCGGCGTTACTTCCGAAGACGGGCACAGCCTGGGCAGGACCCAGGCACAGGACGGTGGCGGCGCCTTGCGGCACCGCCACCGTCCGGATTACGCTCCTCGGGCCCCTTGCCCGTCAGGTACGCCCCATAATCCCCCGGCGCTCCCTGGTCAGCAGGAAGCCCAGCGCGACCATCGCCACGCCGAGGACGAAGTGCAGCCAGTTGTCCGCGGTGTTGATCGGAACGAAGTTGGCTGCGGTCTCGTGGCCGATGATCAGTCCGTACAGCCAGAGGGCCAGGTAGACCACACCGCCCCAGATCAGGTAGTTGCGGGAGCCGGCAACGCTACGCGCCAGTGCCAGCCCAACCACGCCGTAGAGCAGGTGGACGATATTGTGCAGGACCGACACTTGGAACACGCCGAGCAGCATGGCCCCGGAATCATGCCCGGCAAAGGACATCAGGTTGTAGTTGGTGGTAATGCCGGGAATGAAGCCCAGGATGCCGACGAGCAGGAAGACCACGCCGGCGGCCATGGCCGCCTTCTGGACATTCGTGTACGCGTGGCCTCGGACATGGGCGTAATTTGGTGATGCGGTCATTGCATTCCTCCATTCGAAGGACGCCGCCTCCCGGGACGGCATCTGACTAACTGCGGAGCCGCGTTCGTATCTCTATAATATCCCTATAGTAAGTGAGCTTATGGATATTCGTTCCGCGATTTTTTCCCTGGGACACCATCCCCCGCGGGACGGCACGATCAGAAAGGCCCGGACGATGGCGGACAAACCGACTCCGATAGAAATCCAGAAGGCCTTGGGCGGGGTGGACTACCCCGCTTCCGCCGAGGACCTGGTCAAGAACGCCGAGCAGTCGGGTGCGGACAAGTCCGTGCTGGACGTGCTGCGGAAGCTTCCGAAGGGCTCCTATAACAGCCCCGCGGACGTCAGCAAGGCCGTATCGGACTCGGCCTGACCCTTCGGCGTTCTTGACCCGGGTTCAGCGGCAGGACCCGTTCCCGGGAAATCCCTATAACAGGGAGGGACGCCTATCGGACCGGACCGCCTCCTCCGCGACAGCCATCGAGGCGGCAAAGGTGCTGATCCGCGCATTCAGTTCGGGCGCGGTCAGATTGGCCGCCACGGTAATGGTGTCCAGCCCCGCGCCGGCTCCCATCGCTTCCATAAGGGCCGAGTCCAGGGCAGCCTGCGCCTGGTCCATTTCGGCCTGCAGTGACTCCAGACAGGCAGCAGCGGCCCAAACCTGTTTGATTTCCTCGTTCACGTCGCTCCCTTCCCTCGAGTGGGCCGGCAGGTGCCCGGCCAAGTAATCCCACCCTACCGGTGGGACAGACAGTTCTGTCTACCTCCGGCAGGGAAACGGGCCTCCCCAGGTGAAAGTTCATGACCTGCCCGGGCATCCACCGGGACCTCCCGGGACGCCGGCAGGACAGGCAAGACTTCCAGCGAGGCTGCGGCGTACCGTAAGGGCAGCGCGGTGGACGCAGCCGGTAAGGCGCCCGATGGACTGCGCCGACGGCACCCCGCCACAAGTCCCGCAGAAGTGCTTCGGCGCGGACGTCAGCAGGTAGCATTCAGGCTTCGCCGACCAGGCCGAGCTTCCGGACGGCGCCCACGTACATCGCAGCCATCGCCCGGGCCGCGTGTTCCACGGCCGCATCGGCCGGGAGGAACGAACTCGAGTGCAGCGTCGGCGGACTGCCGTCCGCCGCGGCGGAGCTGTCCACGCCGAGGAAGGCCATCAGGCCGGGAATCCGCTGGGTGAAGAAGGAGAAGTCGTCCGAGCCGCAGCTGCGCAGCGGTTCCGCCAGCGGCAGCCCGGCCCGCTCCAGCCAGTAGGCTGCGTGGCGGGCCAGCGCGTCGTCGTTCACCAGCACCGGCTCGCCCCGGGTGATGCTCACCGTCGCCCGGGCTCCGGACGCGCGGGCGATGTGCCGGGCCGCCTCCCGCAGGCCTTTGTGCATCCGGTCCTGGGCCGCGCCGGTCATCGTCCGCACCGTGCCGCGCAGCACCGCCGAGTCCGGAATGACATTGGCCGCCGACCCCGCCGCCAGCTGCCCGACGCCCAGGACCGCCGGTTCCACCGGGCTGACGCTGCTGCGGACCAGGTCGTAGAGGGCCAGGGTGATCCTGGCGGCAATCGGCACCGGATCGATGGCCGTGTGCGGGTAGGCGCTGTGGCCGCCGCGGCCGTGGACGGTGATTTCGAACTCGTCATAGGCGGCGTTGACGGCCCCGCTGCCGATGCTGACCGCACCCGCCGGCAGCCCCGGATGGACGTGCACGGCCAGGACCGCCTCGATCCCTGCCGATTCCAGCACCCCCTCGTCCACAATGTCGCTGGCCCCGGAGGGAGGGCCTTCCTCCCGCGGCTGGGCAATTGCGGCCACCGCCGCCGGAAGCCGAAGCCCGGCCGCGGCCCGCGTGAACGCCACCAAGGCTGCCTGGTGCACGTCGTGCCCGCAGGCGTGCATCGCACCGTTCACTGCCGCCCACGGGACTCCGGTGGTCTCGTGGACCGGCAGCGCGTCCAGCTCGGCGCGGATGCCTACCACGGGGCAGTCCCCGGGGCCGGTCCGCGCGATGAACCCGGTGCCGGCCACCGGCTGCACGGCCATGCCCAGTTCGGCCGCCAGCAGCGCAGCTGCGGCTTCTTCCTGCCCCGAAACGCAGGGGTTCCGGTGCAGGCGGTGACGGAGGTCGACGGCGGCGGCCAGTTGTGCCTCGAGCGCCGTGTTCAGCGCCTCGAGCAGTGCGGCCGCAGACCACCCCATCAGGCGTCCAACCCGTACACGCGCGCCGCGTTCCGGTAGCCGACCAGGGCGGCGACCCGCTCGGCGTCGGCCATCGACCACTCGCCGGCGTCGATCCACCGGGCCGCCGCGCCGCCGAAGCCACGCCGGAACAGTGCGGCGCCCAGGTAGTGCAGTTCGGCCAGCCCGACGGCGTCGGTGGAAAACAGCGCCTTGTGGAAGGGCGTCAGTTCCAGGGATTCGGCGATCACGGCCGGGGACCGGCTGCCGGTATGGTTCACCGCCAGCCCCACGTCCACATAGACCTGCGGGAAGACCTGGGCCAGGTAACCCGCCTCCCGATGGTAGGGATAGCAGTGCAGCAGCATCACCGGCACGCCCGTGCCGCGGGTGGCCCGCAGCCAGCCGGTCAGGTGCAGCGGGTTGCACCGGTGCAGGTCGACGTCGGCGTCCCCGTAGCCGGTGTGAAACTGGATGGGCCTGCCCAGCTGAAGGCCGGTCCAGAGCAGGTTCCGCAGCAGGACCGGGTCCTCGATCCTGGGGGTGGCCCCCCCGGCCTCCAGGCGGCCCAGCCAGCGGGCGGCGGCAAGCTCCACCTCGCGTGCCGTGGGCGGCGACGGGTCGAAGTCGAGCCCGCACCGGTAGGCTGCGATGGACTTGAGCCCGGCGGCATCCCCGGCCGCGCGGGTGAGGGCCTCGGCGAAGTCCGCACTGAACGACGGTGGCGTGGTTCCCTTGGCCGCGACCTGCTCGGCCACATGCTCCAGCCGGACAATTTCCCGGGCTGCCCCTCCGGCCAGGGCTGCGGTCTGCGCCGGCGAGGTCAGCTCCTCGGCGCGGTAGCCGGTGTCCACGAGGAAGGTTCCGATGCCGGCCGCGGACAGCAGGCTCCGGTTCACGGCCCCGGCTCCGAGCTGGAGCCGCCGCGCCAGATAGTCCTCCGGCCCCGCGTGCGGTTCCAGGTCCAGCAGCGGCGCGCACCAGCGGCGGATGGCGAAGCCCAGCTGGCTGTCGAACATGCTGGTGCCCGGCGGGGCGGGCCAGTTGGATTCGGTCGCCAAGGCCTCGAACCCGGCCCGGTCCAGGTCCGAGGCTGCTACCCCGTGGCAGTGGTGGTCCGTCAGTTCCAGCCCCTCCATCACCGTACCGGCACCCGGCAGCGCATCAGGCTCAGTAGACACCGGCGTACCTCCGGCATTTTTCGACCTCATCCAGGCCTTCGAGCCGGCGCAGCTCGTCCAGCTTGAGCGCCCGCTGCACCTGCAGCAGCTCCGGGGCGAGCCAGCCGGACACCACCGGGTCCTCCTCGAGGGCCACCAGCGCCTCCGGCAGCGAGGCGGGCAGCCGGACAATGCCCGCACAGCGCTGCTCGTCCTCCCGGATTTCCTCGATTGGCCGGTCCATCACCGCCGGTGCCGGCAGCCGCTGCCGGATGCCCTCGAGCCCGGCGCGGATCAGCATGCCCATGACCAGCCAGGCATTGCCGGTCGCGTCCGCGGCCCGGAACTCCAGGTTCAGCTGGCCGGCCGGGTCCCTGCCGCCGATCCCGATCGTTGGGCACAGTCTCAGCATGGCTTCGCGGTTGTTCCCGCCCAGGAAGGCATGGGTCACCGACCACCGGTGGGGCACCAGCCGCAGGTAGGAAACTTCGCTCGCCGCCGTAAAGGCCAGCAGGGCCCGGGCATGGCGGATGATTCCCGCAGCGAAGGAGCCCGCGGCTTCGGACAGCAGGCCCGGACGGGCGGCGTCGTACATTACCGGCGTGCCGGCGGTGTCCTGCAGGCTGAAGTGCACATGCACGCCGTTGCCCACGCCGCCGGGGTCCAGCAGCGGCGCGAAGCTCGCCTGCTGCCCGCGGGCACGGGCCAGGTTCCGCACGATGTCGCGCAGCAACACCGCCCGGTCCGCGGCGGCCAAGGCACCGGCGGCGGCAACGGTGACCTCGCACTGATGGGCGCCGTATTCGGCCAGCCAGTTTTCCGGCTGCAGCCCGGCCCCGGCCAGGATTCCCACCAGCTCGCTGCCCAGCGGCTCAATGCGGAGCATGGCCTGCAGGGACATGGGGGGCTCCGCGGGCTCGTCAGTGACCAGCGTGAACTCATGCTCGAAGGCGCCGAACACTTCCAGGCCCGTCTCCTGCTCCAGATCCCGGATGGCATGGCGGAGGAAGGTGCGCGGGCAGCACTGCCAGCCGGAGCCGTCCGTGCGGGTGATGTCCGCCAGGACCACGGTCAGCGGCGGACGGCCGGGGATCCCGTCAATGCGGGCCAGGGACCGCTCGTCCGGCACCAGCCGCAGGTCGCCGGTGGCGTCGAACGGGCTGCCCTCGACGATCTTCCCGAAGGCACCGACGCCAAGGTTGGCCGGCACCCAGCCGCAGCCGGCTTCCCAGTCCAGCTGGGCCAGGGGCATGCCCCGGCCCCGGGTGATGGCGCACAGGTCATTGGTGGCGATGAATGCCAGTTCCTGCTCAGCCATCCGGTCCTCCTGGGCTGGATCCGTCCGCATGCGCTGCGCCGATTCAATCACCTCCCGCAGCCTGCCGGAAGGCCTTGGCCTCCGCTTCCCGCGGCGGCAGCGCGAAAGTCCGGGGCCTGTACCTGGACAAGGCGGACGGGCACGAGCAGTTTGAGCCGTGGCGCAGCACGCTCAAGATGCCGCGACCGACGGCAGGTGGCCGGGAAGCCGGAATTTGCCTGTCGGCGGGGACGTTCCATTCTGGGGGCGGATACCGGGCGGCCACCGCTGCAGGCGAGGCCCTGCAGGCGCGCCGCCGGCCGGCGCCACCCGCGTCCTGTCCCGGAAGAGGCCGCATGAAAAAGACACCTGGCGAAACCGGCACCGAGGCTGCGGCCGGGCAAACCCGGCCGCAGCGGACCAACCTGGTCTTCCTTGGCCTGATGCTGGCCGTGCTGCTCGCCGCGCTGGACCAGACCATCGTCTCCACCGCGCTGCCGACCATCGTCGGCGACCTGAACGGCCTGGAGCACATTTCCTGGGTGATTACCGCGTACATCCTCGCGGCCACCATCGGCCTGCCCGTCTACGGCAAACTCGGCGACCTGTTCGGGCGCAAGAGCATCTTCGTGTTCGCCATCGCGGTCTTCCTGGCCGGTTCCACCCTCTCGGGCCTGGCCCGGAACATGGTCCAGCTGATCATTTTCCGGGCCCTCCAGGGCATGGGCGGCGGCGGGCTCATGGTCGGCGCGCAGGCAATCATCGCGGACCTGGTCTCCCCCCGCGAGCGCGGCAGGTATATGGGCCTGATCGGCGGGGCGTTCGGCCTGGCCTCGATCAGCGGACCGCTGCTCGGCGGGTTCATCACCGACTACTGGAGCTGGCGGTGGGTCTTCTACATCAACCTGCCGCTGGGTGCGGCGGCCCTGGCGGTGATCATCCCCGCCCTGCAGCTGGCCAGGCCCGGCGGTCCGCGGCCAAGGCTGGACTACGCGGGCATGGTACTGCTGGCGATGGCCAGCACGGCGGCCATCCTGCTCACCAGCTGGGCCGGCAACACCTACGCCTGGGACAGCCCGGTAATCATCTGGCTCGGTGTTGCTGCCGCCGCGGCGGCGGCGCTGCTTGCCGCCGTCGAGCGCCGCGCCGCCGAACCGGTCCTGCCGCTGCGGCTGTTCCGAACCCGGAACTTTGCGCTGCCCACCCTGATCGGCATCGCCGTCGGCATTGCGATGTTCTCCACGATCGCCTACATGCCGACGTTCCTGCAGATGGTCAACGGCGCCACCGCCGTCCAGTCCGGGCTGATGATGATCCCGATGGTCGCCGGCATGCTCACCGCCACCATCGGCACCGGCCAGCTCATCTCGCGCACCGGCCGGTACAAGATCTACCCGGTCCTCGGTACGGTGCTCATTGTCGCGGGGCTGGTGCTGCTGTCGCGGATCTCAGATGCCACCCCGTACGCCTTCACGGCCGCGGGACTGGTGGTCCTGGGCCTGGGGGTCGGCTGCGTCATGCAGAACCTGGTGCTGATCGTGCAGAACAGCGTCCCGCAGCGCAGCATGGGCGCGGCAATCTCCACCACCAACTACTTCCGGCAGATCGGGGCCAGCTTCGGCATCGCCCTGTTCGGATCCATTTTCATCAACCGCCTCGCGGACCGGCTCGCCGGCGCCCCCGCGGGCGTTCCCGACGTCGGCACGGCGGGCTTCAGCTCGCTGAGCCCGGCGGTGCTGCGCGCCATGCCGGCCCCGGCGCACGAGGCGATTGCCCGTGCCTTCGGCCAGGCACTGCCGCCGATCTTCCTGCTCGCGGTGCCGCTGATCGTGGTCGCCCTGGTGCTGGCGCTGTTCATCCGGGAGACTCCGCTCTCGGAGACCGTCGGCGGCAGCTCCGAATGACTTCCAACGGCTCACGCACCGATGTTCCGCTGGGACGGCTTTGATACTAAGTTTGCTTAGTGAAGTGGTCCCCATCCCGGAAAGGAGCACGACGTGACCGAACAGGCACTGCCCGACCCCGAACTGAACGTCCAGGGCGAGGATCCGGTCATCCCGGACGAGGGCATTGACGCGGTGCCGCCGGAGCTGGTGGCATCCGGCACCGGCACGGACTCGGAGCGGCCGGTGGACGAGACACTCTCCGACCGGCTCGAAGGCGGCGCCGCGAGCGAACGCGACGGCGCCCCGGCACTGGAACCGAATGAAACGGACGGCAGGTGAGCCAGATGATCGCCGAGGAGACGATTGCAGGATTCCTGGACCGGCTCGCGTCCGGCCGGGCGACCCCGGGCGGCGGCGCGGCGGCTGCCCTGCAGGCGGCACAGGCCGCGGCGCTACTGTCCATGGCAGCCAATTTCACCACCGGCCCGCGCTTCGCCGAACACGAGCGGGCCGCCCGGCGCCTGGCCGAAAAGGCCCGGGACCTGATTCCCCAGGCCCTGGCCCTGGCCGACGACGACGAGCAGGCTTTCGACCGCGTGGCGGAGGCCTACAAGCTGCCGCAGGAATCCGAGGTGGAGCGATCGGCCCGCGGCGGCGCCGTCCAGGACGCGTTGCGGGAAGCGGTCCGGCCGCCAAAGAAACTGATCTTCCTGACCAAAACCATCCTCAGCATCGGCGAGGAGCTTGCCGGTTTTGCCAACCCGGATGTGCGCAGCGACATCGCCGCCGCACTGGAGGCGGCGCGCTCGGCGGCCGCCGGGGCGCGGGCCACGCTGGCTGCCGACCGGACGGGCATCACCGACGGCGGGATCGCGGAGACCCTCCAGGGGCCGGCCTCGGATGCGGCAGAGGTCATCGAGGCCTGCGGCAAGCTGTCGGAGGAACTGAGGAGGCAGATCCGCGAAGGCTGACGGACCTCCCGCGTGCGCCTGTGGCAGGTCCGTCCAAGGCCCGATCGACAGCGGGCAGCTACTGCTCTTCGCTGCCGCGCAGGTGGATGGCGGCCTCCGGCGTCGCCACCTGGAAGCTGAAGGACTGCTCCAGGTAGAGGTGCACGGTGTCGGCGTCGTGGCGGCTGTAGCCGATGGAGAGGTCCTGGCCCGACTCGAAGAGGAAGTCCCCGCCGCGCAGGCTCATGACAATGGCTCCGCGCACGCCCGGCGCCCACACGATCGGCCCGTGCAGGATCCGCTGCAGATGCTCCGAGAGCAGGTAGCCGCCCCGCTCGGTGCTCTCCATCACGGCGTTGTAGTGCCCCGGCCCCAGGGCCAGGCCGAAGGGCTCGCCGATGCCTGCCTGCAGGAGGACGGTGACCGCCTTGGCCACCCGCTTGGGATAGTCCACGAAGTCTTCCACCCGGGGCACGGGGTCGTGCGGCGAGACCTGGGTGACGCCCGGGATGCCGGCTTCCTCCCAGCCGTGCAGCACGGCGACGTTTTCGGCGCTGGCGATCCGCAGGGCCGCCTCGGCCAGGTCGTCCAGATCGGTATAGACGGCGCCCCGGTCATAGGCCTCGAGTTCGCGCCGGGAAACCGTGAAATCCGCGCGGACCTCCACCAACGGCAGGACCCGGCGCTGGGCGACGACCAACCCGTTGTTCAGGGGAAGCTGCTCGGTTCGGCCCAGGTTCGTGGCCGAGTATTCCCACCCGTGGGGGCCGTTGAAGTCGACGAGCTTGCGCGCCCCGAGCGCCACGGAAAGGCGCTGCCGGGCCTCCCGGTCGAGCAGCCGCCAGCCGGCGTCGGAGATTGGGGCGAGCTCGCGCAGGAGATGGTTGGCGGTCACTGGTTCTGCTCCTTCAGGCTGCCGATGCCAAGGGACGATCCGGGCGGAACGGCAGGCGGCCCGCCGTCGGTCCCGCCGGCAGCGGCCCTCTCGGATGCCTCCCCGTTGGCCACGATGTCCCCGTCCTGGAAAAGGATCCCGCGGGCAATCTCCCGCCACTGGGGCTTGGTGCGGAGCAGGAACTCCAAGTCCATGCTGAAATGCTTGTACTCTTCGGCCAGCGAGTCCTGCATGATGGCCCGCGCCGCAGGATTCCGTTCCAGCGAGATGCGCTGTTCGTACCAGCTGATCGCCTCGGCTTCCTCGGTCAGGTTCGCGCACATCCGGGCAAAGGTCCGTGTCTCTGCGGAGAGTTCGCCCGCCGGTTCGTGGTACTGCTCAAAGCCCATCTGAAGACCTCCGATGGCGTCACCGGGAACTCGGAAATACCCTTCGGCCAGCGTATAGCGGCGTCCCGGTGAAGGCTACCCCTCCACCCGGCGGCGGGCGGCCTGCCTGGCCAACGGCAGTGGAGCCGATGGACGCACTGCGTCAGCGGATCCGTGCGGCCAGCCGGTCGACGGTCCAGCCCGCCGGGATGAGCAGCAGCCAAAAGTACATTGCCGCCCCCGGGCTGGCAAACGCCAGCGGAATGCTCAGCAGGAACACGATTGGAACCGGCAGGAGGGCCCGGTACATGTAGCTGTACAGCGCCTTGTCCACCACCGGCGAGACGAGGCCGGCACGCCAGGCATGGACCCAGATCAGGTTCAGGCTCAGGAACACTCCCGCCGTCACCGCCGCGTAGAGCACCGGGGGCCACGGAGAGGATTTGCCGCCATAGTCGCTGAGGAAGCTCGTGGGCATGGGCAGGATCGCGATGAAGAAGAGCAGCAGCAGGTTGAGCAGCTGCAGCCGCCGGTCGTAGCGCTGGATGACGGTGAATTTTTGGTGGTGGTCCAGCCAGGCGCTGCCGATCACTGCGAAGCTGAGCGCGTAGGCAAAGAATTGAGGCCATGCCTGGGCCAATGCCTCGCCCAGCCGTCCCTGGTCCAGGCCCTCCGGAATATTCAGGTCGAGGACCAGCAGCGTCATGGCGATGGCGAAAACCGCGTCGCTGAAGAAAACCGTCCGGTCCGTGGAATTTCCCGACCGGAACAGCCTTTTGTACCGCTGGGTCACCGGTTCGGTTCCAGCCGGCCGGTCGTCCCTGGCTTCCATCCCACGAGCGTAGCGCCGGATGGTACGCCCCGGCAGCTTCCCAACCCGGCAACTGTTCCGCCATGATGCCTGCATGGGAGCCACACCATGAACAAGAACCGGCTCGAGGCCTTCAGCGACGGCGTCCTGGCCATCATCATCACCATCATGGTGCTGGAGCTGCGGGTCCCGGAGGAGCCGACCTGGCACGGCCTGCTGGCGGTGGCGCCCACGTTCCTGAGCTACCTGCTCAGCTTCATCTACGTCGGCATCTACTGGGCCAACCACCATCACATGCTCCAGCTCGCCGGGAAGGTCAGCGGCGGGGTGCTTTGGGCGAACCTGCACCTGCTGTTCTGGCTCTCGCTCTTTCCCTTCACCACGCGCTGGATGGACGAATCCGGCTTTGCCCAGGTCCCGGTCCTGGTCTACGGGATGAATCTGCTGCTGGCCGCCATCGCCTACTTCGTCCTGGAGCGTGCCCTGATTCGGCAGCAGGGCCGCAACGGCGCCCTGGCCAGGGCCGTGGGACGGGACTGGAAGGGCAAGGCCTCCCCCGCCATCTACCTGCTGGGCCTGGCGCTAACCTTCGTCCACCCGCTGGCGGGCCTTGCCGCCTACACGGTGGTGGCCACGATCTGGCTGGTCCCGGACCGCCGGCTCGAACGCTATGTGGTGCACTCGGCCTCCCACCCGCCCGGCGGGCAGGGGCCGTAAAAGCCAGGCGAAGCTGGCCGAGGCCGCGTCCAGGGCCGCGGTGATCCCGGGCTTGGCCAGCAGCCAGGCCGGCGCCGTCGCCGTAATGGAAATGTCCCGGGCGGAGGCCATCTTGGGTGTCCGCAGCAACGGCTGGGCCGGCGACCACATGGCGCCGGCCCAAGCGCGGGTGCGGGCTTCTTCAGACGACGAGCGGGACGGGATGGATCTCATCCGCCGGATGCCCGGTCCGCTCGTGCACCCGCTGGACGGCGTCCGCGGACGGCGCCTCGGAGAGGCAGTAGACGACGCCGGATTCCGGGTCCGCCCAGGCCTGCTTGAAATTGACGCCCTCTTCGCCCTGGGCGGCGATATCGGCCGCATGGGCCGCCTTCAGGCCTTCCGCCGTTATTCCCACCATATGGTGATGTACATCCATGAATTCCGGCATCACAATCACACCTATCTGGTTGCTGCTGGTTGGAAAAAGGGACATAAAAAACGCTACGCCGGTGCCCGGCCAGGGGAAAGGGCGGGCTGTGCCCGCACCACCGGGCCGCCGGGGAGTTGCAGGCAGCGAACGGTAAGCTCGTAGCGTGACGCAGCCCGCCGACTCCGGCACCCCGGTATCCGGATCCCTCCCCCGCTGGCCGCTGTCCCCGTGGCGCACCGTCACCGCGTTCGGGCTTGTCAGCCTGACCGCGGACATGGTCTACGAGGGCGCCCGTTCGATCACCGGCCCGCTGCTGGCCGGGTTGGGAGCAAGCGCCCTGCTGGTGGGGCTGGTCACGGGGGCCGGCGAAGGCATCGCGCTGCTCTTCCGCCTGCTGTTCGGACCGCTGGCGGATCGCACCCGCAGGTACTGGACCCTGACCCTGGCCGGCTATGCCATGACCGCGGTCTGCGTGCCGTTGCTGGCCGTTGCGCCGTTCGCCGGGGGCGCCGGCCTGGTGCTGGCCGTGGGGCTGATCCTGGCCGAACGCGCGGGCAAGGCCGTCCGCTCGCCGGCCAAGTCCGCGCTGCTTTCCTATGCCGCCGGCGCCGTGGGCCGGGGCCGGGGGATGGCCGTCCACAAGATGCTGGACCAACTCGGCGCGTTCGCCGGGCCGCTGCTGGTCGCGGCCGCGATCGGGGCCACCACGGCCATCTGGCCGGCCCTGGCCCTGCTCGCCCTTCCCGGGGCGGCGGCCATTGCCCTGCTGCTTTGGCTGCGCCGCCGCGTCCCGGACATGAGCGTCTACGAACCTGCGGAGCCGGCGACGGCGGGCGACGGCGTCGCCGCGGCCTCCCGGGCGCGGACCGCACTGCCGCGGGCCTTCTACCTGTTCGCCGCCTCGGCCGGGGCCGTGACCGCCGGGCTGGTGACGTTCGGGGTGATCGCCTTCCACTTGACCGAAACCGGCCTGCTGCCGCTCGCCGCGGTGCCGCTGGCCTATGCCGGGGCAATGCTGGCCGAAGCGGCCGCGGCCCTGGCCACGGGCTGGGCCTACGATCGGCGCGGTGCCGGCGTGCTGCTGGTCCTGCCCGGCCTGGTCGCGCTGGTTCCCGGGCTTGCGTTTTCCGCCAGCCTCGGCCCGGTGCTGGCCGGCGTCCTGGCCTGGGGCATTGCCACCGGCATCCAGGATTCCACCGTCAAGGCGCTGGTGGCAGACCTGGTTCCGTCGGGCCGGCGGGCCACGGCCTACGGCATCTTTGCGGCCATCCAGGGCGCTGCGGCGCTGGCCGGCGGCGCACTCGCCGGCGGGCTCTACGGCCGTACGCCCGTGCTGGTTGCCGTCGTCGGGGCCATCCAACTGGCGGCGCTGGTGCTGCTGGCCGCGGCGCTGCGGGCACGGCCGGTTCACCGGCGGCCCGGCGCCCTGCTGTAACGCCGCTCAGATCCGCGGCGCACAGGGGCCGGTGCCCAGGGCGGCCAGGCCTACCAGGTCCCCGGCACCGAAATCGGTCTGCCCGTTGCTGGTCTCCGCCATGAGCTGCGATTTGTCGGGGGTATGGCCCAGCCCGACAATATGCCCCAGCTCGTGCTGGATGGTGGCTTGGACCGCGGCGGTGCCGCCGGGCTCGCGCAGCCTGACGCCCAGTGCGGTGGCATTGAGCCTGACCTGGCCGGTCACCAGGACATCCGGGGACCCCTCCCCGGAGACCGGCAGCGCCCGGGCGTCGCCCAGCCGCGTGGTGCCGCCGGGCGCCTCGGCCAGCGCGAACATCGGCTCCTGTTCCGGCGTCACCCAGTCGATCAGTACCGGCGCCCACCGGTCCCCGTAGCGGTCCGGCTGGTACGCGGCACGTTCGTCCGAAGCCCGCTCCTGCGTCTCGCCGTCGGCGACGAACTTCAGTCCGGTGGCTTGGGAAACCCGGGATACCGCGGCGCCGATCAGCTCGCCGCCGCCAGGCGGCTGATGGCGGCTGTTCACCACATAGTGGACCGGCCGGCAGGGGCTGAAAGCGACAAAAGGCCGGCCGCCCACCCCTGCGTAGTTGAACTTGTAGGAGCCGCTGGCGGCCGTGAGCGGCCGGGGCGCTCCGAGCGGCCGGCCGGCCTCCTCGTGCCCGGGCATGGGGTGGTCCCGCAGGGCAGGCGGCGTCAGCAGGTCAACGGGCACAAACCGGTTCCACAGGTCCCCGCCCACGGCCAGCGTCAGGCATGCCGCCAAGGCTATGATGCAGCCGGTGGAATAGTTCCGCCCCCGGCGCGAACGCAGCGGCCGCCGCACCTGCTGCGGGCCGGGCCGGGCGGGCCGTCCGTTGGACGGGCTGCGGCGCCCGGGGGCCTTCTCGAAGACCCATTGCGGGATCCGTCCGCTTAGCGAGCGCGGCAAACCGCCGAACCCGCCGCCGTGCTTTGGGCGTTCTGCGGCCCCTGTCCCCCAATGATTGGTCATCCCCCAATGGCCTTTCAACGATATTCACGATGCCGGGGACACCTGCGCAAAAGACCGTGCTCCCTGCTGGATCATTGCATACGGCGGGGACGGTGGGAAGGGCAGCAGCCGCGCCGCGAACTTTACGAACTGTTGCCGGCAGTTGACCCCGGGAGCCTGAAGCTTCTAGCGTTGTACGCGAATCAAGAGCGCCAACGTCAAGCCCTGGCTCGTTGGCCGGCAACCCTCTCGCAGTAGCGGGGTGCTCCAGGTGAAGATTCGGCCCGCCGGAACAGCCGGTGTGGCAAGTACCGCGCTTCGGCCGGCTGTGCAGCGGCACGCCCGGCCGATCGCCTAACGGCAAAGGACCACCGTCATGTCACTCAGCGATGACCTCCAGCCTGGGGCACTCCGCAGAGCCTTCGGCCGCTTCCCGTCCGGCATCGCTGCCCTTTGCTCCCTGGTCGACGGCGCCCCGCAGGGCATCGTCGCGTCCTCCTTCACGGTGGGCGTCTCCATGGAACCGCCGCTGGTGATGTTCGCGGTCCAGAACACCTCCCGCACCTGGCCCATCGTCCGCCGGTCGGAACGCATTGGCGTCTCCATCCTGGGCACCGCCCACGACGGCGTCTGCCGGCAGATCGCGTCCAAGACCGGGGACCGTTTCGCCGGCCTGCGCCTGCACACCACCGACGGCGGCGCCATCCTCCTGGAGGAGGCGGCGCTGTGGCTGGAGTGTTCGGTGGAACAGGAAGTCCCGGCGGGCGACCACCACGTGGTGCTGCTGCGGGTCCACCAGCACGCCACGCATGAGGACGCGCACGAGCCGCTGATCTTCCACGCCTCCGGCTTCAAGAAGCTGGAACAGCCGGCCTTCGTGTAGCGGACCCGCCTGCCACCGTTGGTCGGGCAGGCCGCTCCGCGGCCGTATCGGGATCCGGCGGCTTGCCTCACCAGGTCTCGATACGCTCGTTCCCCGCTACTCGACCAGCGGCCGTTCCAAGCCTGCCCTGCCCTACCCTTCCCTGCCCTTTTGTCCTGCCCGCTGCGGGCACTACAGAAAAGAACCGCCATGATCCGTCTCGATCAGCTAACCAAGGTCTACGGCCACGGTACGAACGCCGTCACGGTCCTTGACCAGCTGGACTTCGCCGTCGACCGCGGCGAGATCTTCGCCGTCGTCGGCCCCAGCGGGGCCGGCAAGAGCACCCTGGCCCAGTGCATCAACCTGCTGGAGCGGCCCACCTCGGGGTCCGTCGTCGTCAATGGCGAGGACCTGAGCAGCCTGCCGGAAAAACGCCTGCGCGAGGCGCGCCGGCGGATCGGCACCGTCTTCCAGTCCGCGAGCCTGTTCAACCGCCGCACCGCGGCGCAGAACATTGCCATGCCCCTGGAATACCTCGGCGTCGAGCCGCGCGAAATCAAGGCCCGCGTGGGTGAACTGCTCGAGCGCGTGGGGCTGTCCCACCGCGCCAACCACTACCCGCACCAGCTCTCCGGCGGCCAGCGCCAGCGGGTGGGCATTGCCCGGGCTCTGGCCCTGCGGCCCTCGGTGCTGCTCTCGGACGAGGCCACCTCCGGGCTGGATCCGGAAACCACCCGCTCGGTGGTCGCCCTGCTGCGCGAGCTGCGCGACGACCTGGACCTGGCGGTCGTGTTCATCACGCACGAGATGGACACCGTGCTGCAGGTGGCCGATTCGGTGGCCAGGCTCGAGCACGGGCGGATTGTCGAGTCCGGCCGACTGGTGGACCTGCTCACCAACCACGACTCGGCCCTGGGCCGCGCCCTCCAGCCGCACCTGACGCCGGCGCTGCCCGCCGACGGCGCCCGGCCCTGGCACGTCACCTACGATTCCCAGGATGTTCCGCAGGACTGGCTCCAGCGGATCTCGCAGGAGCTGGGCGAACCGGCCTCGCTCCTGGCAGCCACCATCCAAACCGTCAACGGCGTAAGCACGGGCAAGGCCACCGTCGGACTGCGCGCCGCTTCCCCGGACCTGGTCCAGGACGCCTTCGCCCGGCTCGGCCTGCGGGCCGAACCCGGCCACAACCTTGCCGGCCCTGATCGGCACGACACAGCCCGGCACGACACCGCGCGCGAGGACGCGCCCGCAACCTTGGAGCACGCACTATGAGCATTCCTGCCGCCATCGGCGTCGTTATCCCCCGCTCCGGCGACACCGCCCTGGCCGACCTGCCGTCCCTGCTGGTGCCGGCCTACGGCGAAACGCTGACCATGGTCGGCATCGTGATGTCCATCGTGGTCCTGGTCGGCACGCCGCTGGCCGTGGCCCTGCACAATATGGCCCCGGGCGGCCTGTTCGAAAACCGCGCCGTCTACGGCGTGCTCAGCTGGGTCGTGAACATCGGCCGGTCCCTGCCGTTTTTGATCCTGATGGCCGCCATCGTGCCGTTCACCCGGTTCGTCACCGGCACCAACATCGGCATCCCGGCCGCCGTGGTGCCGATGTCCCTGGCGGGCATCCCGTTCTTCGCCCGGCTGGTGGAGAACTGCCTGCGGGACGTGCCGCGCTCGGTGACCCAGGCCGCCCGCGCCTCGGGAGCCTCCCCGCTGCAGATCATCCGCACCGCCCAGCTGGGCGAGGCGGTCCCGGCGATCATCGGCGGCCTGACCATCAACACCATCGCCATGATCGAATATTCCGCGATTGCCGGCACCATCGGCGCCGGCGGCATCGGCTACGTGGCCGTCACCTACGGCTACCAGCGCTTCGACCACACGGTCATGCTGGCCACCATTGTCATCCTGATCCTGACCGTCGCCCTGGTGCAGCTGCTCGGGGACCGGCTCGTCCGGTTCACCACCCCGGCCCTGCGCCATTGACCTTCCCTCTCCCCTTCCCCTTCCCCCACCCCGCGTTGAAAGGCAGTCCGCCATGACCATTACCGAAAACAAGAACGGTTCCCCGCCGCAGGACCACGGCTTCACCGTCCGCAAGCGCCGCAAGCTGCCCTGGCTCCTTGGCGCCGGCGCCGCCGTCGCCGTCGCCGGCTCGCTGATCGCCGGCAACCTGCTCGGCGGCGCCAAGTCCCCCAACGAAGTCCCCGGCGCCACGCTCACCGTGGTCACCGCCGAAGGCAACCAGGCCGAGCAGGCCCTGGTGAACTTCGTGGCCGAGGAGGTGGCCCCCAAGTACGGCATCAAGGTGGCCTTCAAGGGCCTGAGCGACAGCAACACGCTCAACCGCGCGGTGAGCACCGGCGAGGTCGCCGGCACCGTCTACCAGCACAAGCTCTGGCTCTCCCAGGTCCTCGAGGCCAATCCGGACTTCAAGGAAACCGCCGCCACCCCGGTGTTCCGCTGGGGCTTCGGCGTCTGGTCCGCCAAGTACAAGTCCGTGGACGAACTGCCCAACGGCGCGGTGGTCTCGCTGTACTCGGATCCGGCCAACGAGGCCCAGGGCCTGTGGCTGCTCGAGCGCGCCGGCCTGATCAAGCTCAAGGACGGCATCAACAAGTGGCAGGCCACCCAGAAGGACATCGTGGCGAACCCGAAGAACATCCAGTTCAAGCTGCTGGACTTCGCCGCCCAGTCCCGTGCGCTGCCGGACCTGGACGCCGCCGTCGGCTACACCGAGTACTACACCGCGGCCAAGGTTCCGCTCGAGCAGCAGATCTACGCCCCGCCGGCCCCGGACGAGTTTGCCGGCCAGCTGACCGTGGGCTCGGACTACCTCGACACCGAGAACGTCCAGAACCTGATCAAGGCGTTCAAGGACCCGGCGGTGCAGGACTTCCTGCGCACCGACCCGGACGTCAAGGGGCTGCTGCTGCCGGTGGACAGCTGATCTGCTGAATCCCTGATGCGTGGATCCCGCGTTCCAGCCCCGGAACGCGGGATCCTTGCATATCTGCCGGGCTCACTGACTTGGTGGCGCCAGCGTCAGCGGCAGGCTGCGCCGCCCGTCGGGGAACTTGATCCGCAGCACTGCCTCGCGGGTGGAATCGGGCACCACAAAGAGGACATCCCCGGTCTTGGACGCGCCGGCCGCCACCAGCTCGTTCAGCCCCGACGTCGGCGCGATGCTGTCGCCGCCGGCGTCCAGCCGGAAGGTGGAATCCCAGAAGTTCATGTCGTACCGGCCGCGATTGGTGCATTTGATGGAAAACGTCACCGCCACGTAGCCATCGACGTCGGGCCGTGCCTGTGCCCGGAGCACCGCATACTCCGCCTCCCCGGAACGCACGGGCCGTCCTGCGTCCGGGACGGCCACCGTCCAGTCGCCCGCCGCCTCGGTCGGAGGGTTTCCCGGCGCGGGTGATCCCCCCGGCTTGGAGGATCCGGCGGAGCCGGCAGCCCCGGTGGTGCCCGGCGAGGCCGTGGCGGCGGGTTCCGGTCCGGAGCCGGACCTGCCCAGCAAACCGGCCTGGGACAGGCCGACCAGCAGCCCGGTCACGGCGGTGATCACCGCCGCGACCGCGGTCAGCAGCCCGGGCAGGGTGGTCCACCAACTGGCGGGCTTCCCGCCGTCCGCCTTGTCCTCCGGCATGCCGGTCACCCCCGGCCGATCGGTCCGTGCTGACGCTTGGCATTGTACGCTCCCGAGCCGCGGCTCAGGCAGGTTCCGGCAGCAGCCCCGCCAGCAAAGTGTCCACCCCGAACAGGAACGCTTCGCCGTCGTCCTGCCCGTTGGCCGGAAGCAGGCCCGCATGCGCAAGTTCGGCGTGGGTCTGTTCCTCCGCCACCGCGCCCAGGATGTAGTGGATCAGCATCCGGGCACCCCAGCGTGCCTGCTGTGCCGTCAGCGGTCCGGCCGCCAGCAGCGCCTCGAGCTCGCGCAGCGGCACCAGCAGGTCCGGCCGGAGCACCTGCGCCAGCGAGACGACATCGGCCGCCCCGGGCACCGCCAGCAGAGCGGCACGGATGTCCTGCGCCGCCTGCCGGACTCCGGTCCGCAGGTCCGCTCCCGCGGCCACGGACACCGGGGCCAGAATGCGCTCGGCCAGCACGGTGAGCAGCTCCTGCTTGTTTTTCACATGCCAGTACAGCGCGCCCGGCTGGACGTCGAGTTCCTTGGCCAGCCGGCGCATGGACAGGTCTGCCAGCCCGTAGCTGGTCAGGATCGCCAGGGCGGCGTCGACGATCTGCTCGCGCGTCAAGGCCACCGGCATCCCCCTTCATGTCCAGACTCCATCATGCAACATCGTTGACAACGGCACCGCGCCGCCCCACGATTGAACGGTGTTCAATTCCTACAATTACTTCGCTGACCTCGCCGACCGGCAGCTGGCCGGCGGCACCCTGACCCGCGAGGACGCCCGCACCATCCTCGCCTCCGACGATGATGCGCTGCTGGACCTGGTGGCCGCGGCCGCGAGGCTGCGCCGCGCCCACTTCGCCGACACCGTCAAGGTGAACTACCTCGTGAACCTCAAGTCCGGCCTCTGCCCGGAGGACTGCACGTACTGCTCACAGCGCCTCGGCTCGGCCGCCGAAATCCTCAAGTACACCTGGCTCAAGCCCGAGGAGGCCGCCGAGCAGGCCGCCAGCGGCATCCGTGCCGGCGCCTCCCGGGTGTGCCTGGTGGCCAGCGGCAAGGGACCCACGGACCGGGACGTGGACCGGGTGGCAACCATGGTCCAAGGGCTCAAGGACGAGCACCCGCAGGTGGAGGTCTGCGCCTGCCTGGGCATCCTCAAGGACGGGCAGGCGGACAAGCTCAAGGCCGCCGGGGTGGACGCCTACAACCACAACCTCAACACCAGCGAGTCCAACTACGCCGACATCTGCACCACCCATGAGTATGCGGACCGGGTGCGCACGGTGGGCAAGGCCAAGGAGGCCGGCCTCTCCCCCTGCTCGGGGCTGATCGTGGGCATGGGCGAGACGGACGAGGAGCTGATCGACGCGGTCTTCGCCCTGCGCGAACTGGGCAGCGACTCGATCCCGGTCAACTTCCTGATGCCCTTCGAGGGCACCCCGCTGCAGGGCACCTGGCTGCTCACCCCCGCGCACTGCCTGCGGATCCTGGCGCTGGTGCGCTTCGCCTGCCCGGACACCGAACTGCGCATGGCCGGCGGGCGGGAAATGCACCTGCGCTCGCTGCAGCCGCTGGCCCTGCACGTGGCCAACTCGCTCTTCCTCGGCGACTACCTCACCAGCGAAGGCCAGGCCGCGCAGGCGGACCTGGACATGATCGCCGACGCCGGCTTCGTGGTGCTGGCCCCGGCCGGGCCGGCCCCGGTGCCGGCAGCGGACGGCGGCGA
>NZ_JBHTML010000014.1:0-42364 GCF_042679445.1 Arthrobacter sp. GCM10027362 | reverse complement strand
GACGACGCCGCCGCAGCCCCGTCACCGGTGCGGCGGAGCCGGACGCGCACCCGCACCCGCCGACGCAACGGCGAGGTAGTCAACAGCCGCCAAGGCGCAGCCGAATAAATGGCTGCCGACGGTGGCGGCGGGACGGCCCGGCCGCAGTGGTCGCCGTCGGGCCGCTCGCTGGTAGTGGAGGCGGACAACGCCGCCTACCTGCCGACGCTGCCCGACGGGGCCTTCACGCTCATCTACGTGGACCCGCCGTTCAACACCGGCCGCAGCCAGCGCCGGCAGCAGACCTCCATGGTCCGCAGCGCCGAAGGCGAAGGGGACCGTGTCGGTTTCAAGGGCCGGTCCTACCGGACCATCCGGGGCATGCTCGCCAGCTACGACGACAGCTTTGAGGACTACTGGTCCTTCCTGGAGCCGCGGCTGGCCGAGGCCTGGCGGCTGCTGGCCGACGACGGCACCCTCTACCTGCACCTGGACTACCGCGAGGTGCACTACGCCAAGGTGCTGCTGGACGCCTTGTTCGGCCGCGAGTGTTTCCTGAACGAGATCATCTGGGCCTACGACTACGGGGCGCGGGCAAGGCGCCGCTGGCCGACCAAGCACGACAACATCCTGGTGTATGTGAAGAACCCGGCCGAATACCACTTCGACAACGCCGCGGTGGACCGCGAGCCGTACATGGCACCCGGACTGGTGACGCCGGAAAAGGCCGCCCGCGGCAAGCTGCCCACCGACGTCTGGTGGCACACGATCGTCTCGCCCACGGGCCGGGAGAAGACCGGCTACCCGACGCAGAAGCCCGAGGGCCTGCTGCGCCGGATTGTGGCCGCCAGCAGCCGGGAGGGCGACTGGGTGCTGGATTTCTTTGCCGGCTCCGGCACCCTCGGGGCGGTAGCTGCGGAGCTGGGTCGGCGCTTTGTCTGTGTGGACCAGAACCCGCAGGCGATCGAAATCATGCGCCGGCGGCTGGGCAAGCATGCGGACGTGGCCGGCGTCGAGCCCGAACTGCAGCAGGCAGGCCCGGCCTAAGGCCCGCCGGGCTTCTGTTGCGAAGCATCACGGCACGAAGACCATACTCCATTGATTGGCCGGGGATCTTCGGCTTGCCGAGCCGCGCGGCGCGGTGCCGCGGACGTTATCCCGCGGTGGTGTGTCCGGGCAGGAACGCCTCGGTCCCGGTACCCTCGTCGAGGATGCGGTACAGCACCTCGGCGGCGGTAACGTTCTCACCCAGCCGGTTCGGCTTGCCGGCCCCGTGGTAGTCGCTGGAGCCGGTAACGAACAGCCCGTGCTCGATCGCGAAGCGGCGCAGCCAAGTCCGCCCCTCCGGCGGGTTGTCCCGGTGGTCCGCCTCCACCCCGGCCAGGCCGGCGTCCACCATCTGGTGAAAGACCTCCTCGCCCACCACCCGTCCGCGGGCGCTGGCCACCGGGTGCGCGAAGACCGGCACTCCCCCGGCCTGCCGGACCATCTCGACGACCAGCACGGGGTCGGGCGCGTAGTGCGTGACGTAATAACGCGAGTGCGAGGTGAGGATGTGGGCGAAGGCCTCGGTGCGGTCCGCCACGACCCCCGCGGCGACCAGCGCGTCGGCAATGTGCGGCCGGCCGACGGTGGCCCCGTGGCCGACATGGGCGTGCACGTCCTCCCAGGTAATCGGGAAGTCCTCGGCCAGCAGCTCCACCATCCGCTCGGCACGGGTCAGCCGCGCGTCGCGGGCCTTGGAAATTTCCGCGAGCAGGCCCGGGTGTGCCGGGTCCTGCAGGTAGGAGAGCACATGCACGCTGATCCCTTCGGAGGTCCGGCAGGAAATCTCCATTCCGGGGACAAAGCCCAGGCCGAGATCGCGTGCGGCGGCAGCGGCGTCCGTCCAGCCCGCAGTGGTGTCATGGTCGGTGAGCGCGACGACGTCCAGACCGGCGCCGACGGCGGCCCGAACGACTTCGGCCGGGTCTTCGGTGCCGTCGGAGACCCTCGAGTGCGTGTGCAAGTCAATTCTCACACCCCCAATGTACGCCCCCGTGAGACGATGTATGGGTGAGCACAGACCAAAATCAGGACAGCCATGCCGGGGTTCAGCCGCTTCAGGAACGGGTGAACAACCGCTCCCAGCGCCCCGAATCCCAGGCGTTCAAGGATTTCATGGGCTCGGCGTGGGCCCCTGCCGGCGCTCCCGCCGTGTCCCGGGCCGAGGTGGCCGGGTATGCGGCCCGGCGCCGCCTGGCCATCTCGCGGAAGTTCCCGGGCGAGCGGATCGTGGTGCCTGCCGGGCCGTTGAAGGTCCGGTCCAACGACACCGACTACCGCTTCCGTCCGCATTCGGGCTTCGCGCACCTGACCGGACTGGGGCTGGACCACGAGCCTGACGCAGTGCTGGTGATGGAACCGGTGGATCCGGGAACCGGGGACGACGGCGGCAACCACCGGGCCACCTTGTACTTCCGCCCCCTCTCCGGCCGGGAGTCGCCGGAGTTCTACGCCAACGCCCGGTACGGTGAATTCTGGGTCGGCCCCCGGCCCACGTTGGAGAGGCTGCGGCAGCAGCTGGACCTGCCCACAGCCGGGCTGGAGGAGCTGGAGGTGGCGGTGACCAAGGACGCCGGCGTCGTGGCCATCGGCGGCCTGCGCATCCGCCTGCTGCGGGACGTGGACCTAAACGTCGATGCGCTGGTGGACACCTCGCGGATCAACACCGGCGTGGACCTGGAGGAATCCGACAACCTGGACGCCGAACTGACCGAGGCCCTCTCCGAGCTGCGCCTGCGCAAGGATGACTGGGAGATCGGCGAGTTGAAGAAGGCCGTCGCCGCCACCGTCAACGGTTTCCACGAGGTGGTCAAGGCGCTGCCGCGGGCCATGTCCCACGAACGGGGCGAGCGCGTGGTGGAAGGCGCCTTCTTCGCCCGGGCGCGCGAGGAGGGCAACGACCTCGGCTACGACACAATCGCGGCTTCGGGCAACAATGCCACCATCCTGCACTGGATCCGCAACAACGGCCGGGTCCGTTCCGGAGACCTCCTGCTGCTGGACGCCGGCGTCGAGGCGGATTCGCTGTACACCGCCGACGTGACCCGGACCATTCCGGTCAACGGCGCTTTCACGCCCATCCAGCGCAGGATCTACCAGGCAGTCCTCGACGCCGCCGATGCCGGCTTCGCGGCCGCCCGGCCCGGGGTCAGATTCCGCGACGTGCACGCCGCCGCGGTGAAGGTCCTCGCCGAGCGGCTGGACGAGTGGGGCCTGCTGCCGGTGCCGCTCAAGGTGGCGCTCTCCGAGGAAGGCCAGCACCACCGCCGATGGATGCCGCACGGCACCAGCCACCATCTGGGCCTGGATGTGCATGACTGCGCCCAGGCCCGGCGCGAGCTGTACCTGGACGGGCTGCTGGAACCGGGCATGGTCTTCACCATCGAACCCGGGCTGTACTTCAAGGCCGAGGACCTGGCCATCCCCGAGGAGTACCGCGGCATCGGCGTGCGGATCGAGGACGACATCCTGATGACTGCCGACGGCCCGGTGAACCTCAGCGCGGCCCTGCCACGCACCCCGGACGAGGTCGAATCCTGGATGGCCGGCATCTACGCCGGCGACTAAGATTGGGGCGCTCCCACAGTGTCGGCTGCGCCGCCACAGCGGGACCCCCGCGCCCCACTCTTTGGGGCGCTCCCACAGTGTCGGCTGCGCCCGTTCACGGCCACCCCGCACGCTCCGCGCACGGGGCCCCCTGGCCGTTCTCTTAGCGGGACCCCCGCGCCCCACTCTATGGGGCGCTCCCCCTCTCAGGGGCAGCCGGTACAACGGAAGAGGGAATCCCGGCCAAGTAGCGGGATCCCCTCTTCCGTTCATGCTTTGTGCGCCGCCGGCGGTCCTCAGTCCGCCTTGGGCCGGGGTTCTTCCCCGCCCTCCGGCCCCGGTTTCTGCTCCGGTGCGGCCTCGGGCGCGGACTGCTGCGGCGGAAGCCGGACGCCGAACTGCGGACGGCCGTCCGGCAGGTCCGGATAGCTGCCGTGCACCGGCACTCCGGGCGGAACCGGCTGCTCCTGCGGCGGTGCTCCCGCCCCGACTTCCTGGCCGCCGTCCCGCCCAGACTGGCTCCGGCCGAACGGGTCCTCGCCCCACTGGGCAGGCCGCTGCGGTCCCTGCGGGGGCAGGCCGTATCCTTGCGGCGGCTGCCCGTACCCGGCGGTGCCTGCCATCGGCAGCTGAGCGGCCAGCCGGCGTGCTTCGTTGGCAACCTCGGGTGCCACAATCACGTCATAGCTGGTGGCAATGACCTGGTTGGTTGAGGTGAAGTCACGCTTGCCCCGCTGCAAGGCGTAGCTGATGATGCCGAACAGCATCCAGAAGGCGGCACCCATCAACATGGAGGAGATCACCAGCCCGTAGGTCTGGGCGCTGCCGAACAGCATCAGCAGCAGGCCGACGAAGAGGCCGAACCAGGCCCCCGTGGCCGCACCGGAGAGCGCCACACGCGGGTAGCTCAGCCGGCCGGTCACGCGCTCCACCGTCTTGAGGTCGTTGCCGATGATGGAGACATGCTGTACCGGGAAGTTCTGGTCCGCCAGGTAGTCCACCACTTTCTGGGCGTCAAGATAGGACCGGTAATTGCCGATCAGCTGCCCCTGCGGCAGCGTGCGGCCCAAGTCTCGTGCATCGGAACGGCCAAGCATGCTAGACATATGCTTATTCTCCACCATTTCCGCAGGCCGGGCCGGGTTGGCGGGGGTTTATCGCTGCTGGTGAACAGCTGCCCGCTTCCCCGCCGACGCCGTTGCGCCCGGGGAACACATAAGGCCTTGGAACACGTAGCCTAATGGGGTGAGCACTTCTTCAACCCGGGTCTTTGTCGCACGCCTGCTGGGACTGGATGTTTTCGACCCCCTGGGCGACCGTCTGGGGCGGCTGCGCGACGTCGTCGTGCTTGACCGCGGGCCGGTCAAGCCGCCACTGGTTGTCGGCATCGTGGTCGAGGTTCCCGGCAAAAAACGCGTCTTTGTGCCCATGACGCGCGTGACCTCGATGGAGGCCGGACAGATTATCTGCACCGGACTGGTCAATCTGCGCCGGTTCGAGCAGCGCGGGGCCGAGATGCTGGTGGCCGCCGAACTATTCGACCGCCGTGTCATCCTGGCCGACGGCAGCGGCAGCGCCACAATCGAGGACATCGCCATGGAGCAGGCCCGCAACGGCGACTGGTACGTTTCCCAGCTCTTCGTCCGGCGCGGCCATTCGGTGTCCCCGCTGCGCAGCCTGCGCCGCAACGAGACCCTGATCGTGGACTGGAACGAGGCATACCAGGGCGGCCGGAACGAGCCCCAGGCCGCCACCACCTTCGTGGCCAGCCATGAGGACCTCAAGCCCGCCGACTTCGCCGAAGCGCTGCACGAGATGAACGACAAGCGCCGGCTCGAGGTGGCCAACGAGCTGCAGGACGAACGGCTGGCCGACGTGCTCCAGGAACTGCCGGACGATGACCAGGTCCAGATCCTCTCCTCGTTGGACCTGGAGCGCGCCGCCGACGTGCTGGAGGAAATGGACCCCGACGACGCGGCCGACCTGCTCGCGGAGCTGCCGGAGGATCAGAAGGAACAGCTGCTGCAGCTGATGGAGCCCGACGACGCGGAGGACGTCCGCCGACTGATGGAGTACGAGGAAAACACCGCCGGCTCCATCATGACCCCGGTCCCGGTCATCCTGCCCCCGGAAGCCACGGTGGCCGAGGCCCTGGCCCACGTCCGGCGCGAGGAGCTGACCCCGGCGCTGGCTTCGGCCATCTTTGTCTGCCGGCCGCCGCTGGAGACGCCCACGGGCCGGTACCTCGGCGTCGTCCATATCCAGCAGCTGCTGCGCTATCCGCCGCCGGAGGCCTTGGGCAATATCGTGGATACGGACCTGGAACCGGTCTCCGACCACGCGGCGGTCAGCGAGGTGGCGCGGATGCTGGCCACCTACAACCTCAACGCGGTCGCCGTGGTCAACGACGCCGGCCGGCTGGTCGGTGCGGTGACCGTCGACGACGTGCTGGACCAGCTGCTGCCCGAAGACTGGCGCGCCCAGGAGGAAGAACCGCCGCAGAGCATGACTGGAGGTGCACGCCGTGGCTGAAACCAAGACCAGGATCGGAGCCCTGGACACCCCGCTCGAGGCCCGTGCGCGGCTGCTGCCGCGGCTGACCCCGAACCCTGATGCCTTTGGCAAGGCCACCGAGAAGTTCGCCCGGTTCATGGGCACACCGCAGTTCCTGATGTGGATGACCGTCTTCTGCGCTCTCTGGCTGGCCTGGAACACCTTCGGCCCCGAGTCGTTGCGCTTCGACAGCGCGGCGCTGGGCTTCACCGCGCTGACCCTGATGCTCTCGCTGCAGGCCTCCTACGCCGCGCCGCTGCTGCTGCTGGCACAAAACCGGCAGGACGACCGGGACAAGGTGTCACTGCAGCAGGACCGCCAGCGGGCCGAACGCAACCTCGCCGACACCGAATACCTCACCCGTGAACTGGCCGCCCTGCGGATCGCGCTGCGCGAGGTCGCCACCCGCGACTTCGTCCGCAGCGAACTGCGCAGCGTCCTCGAGGAGCTGCTCGAGGAGGACCACGAGCAGCAGCGTCCGGTGCGCAGGGTCAGGAAGAAGAAGCCGTCGGACACCACCATGGCCCTGCCCCGGGTCACGGCCCCGGCCCCGGCGGACCGTCCGGCACACCGCCGGGACGCCTCCGGCAGGGTCGCAGGATCGGAACAGTAGATGGTGGCCATGGTTGACGAGAATTCGCTGCGCGAGGCGCTGGCCACGGTCATGGACCCGGAGCTGAGGCGGCCGATCGCCGAGCTGGGGATGCTCAAGGGCATCCGGATCGACGACGCCGGGAACGTCACCGTCCAGGTGCTGCTCACCATCGCCGGCTGCCCGCTGCGCGGGACCATCGCCGGCGACGTTGAACGGGCCCTGGCCGCGGTGCCAGGCACGTCCTCGGTGTCCGTGGAACTGGAGGTCATGACGGCCGAGGAACGCCAGGCGCTCAAGGACCGGCTGCGCGGGCCCGGAGCAGCCCGGGGCATCCCCTTCAATGAGCCTTCATCGCTGACCCGCGTCTACGCCGTCGCCAGCGGGAAGGGCGGTGTGGGCAAGTCCAGCATCACCGTCAACCTGGCCTGCGCCCTGGCTGCGCGGGGGCTGCGGGTGGGTATCATCGATGCGGACGTCCACGGTTTTTCCGTGCCCGGCCTGCTGGGCATCGCGCAGGCTCCCACGCGGGTGGACGAGATGATCCTGCCGCCGGTTGCCTACGGGGTGAAGGCCATCTCGATCGGAATGTTCGTCAGCGGAAACCAGCCGGTTGCCTGGCGCGGGCCGATGCTGCACCGCGCACTGGAGCAGTTCCTGACGGACGTGTACTTCGGCGATCTGGACGCCCTGTTCCTGGACCTGCCGCCCGGCACCGGGGACGTGGCCATCTCGGTGGCGCAACTGCTGCCGCGGTCCGAGATCCTGGTGGTCACGACACCGCAGGCCGCAGCCGCGGAGGTCGCCGAGCGGGCCGGTTCCATTGCGGCGCAGACCGGCCAGCAGGTGGCCGGCGTCATAGAGAACATGTCCTGGCTCGAACTTGAGGATGGCACCCGGATGGACGTCTTCGGCTCCGGGGGTGGCGCCGCCGTGGCCGAACGCCTGGGCACGGCCCTCGGCACATCGATCCCGCTGCTGGGCAGCATCCCCTTGGAACCCCGGCTGCGCGAGGGCGGGGACACCGGCCGGCCGATCGTGCTCTCCGACCAGGCTTCGGCCGCCGCCGAGGCACTGCGCGGCATCGGCGCGGCGCTCGTCTCCAAACCCCGGGGCCTGGCCGGGCGGCCGCTGGGAGTCACGCCCAGCACCTAAGAGATTGGGGCAGGCCCTATCGGGTCGCCCCGATTGGGCAGGCCCTTGGTACCGGCGATGCCGGCGGGGATTCTAGGTGGCTTCGGGATCGAAGGGTGCGGGGGTGCCGGGTTCCAGGCGCTCCACGGGCCTGGCCGCCGCCACGGCTGCCGCACCCGCGGCTGCGGAGGCCGCGCGCACCGGGGCGCCGTCGTCGTCCATCAGGGCCTCGCGGATAATCCGGCGCGGATCGTACTGGCGGGGATCCAGCTTGCGCCAGTCCATGTCCACGATCTCGTCGCCGACTTCCTCGCGCAACTGCTCCTTGGCTCCGGCTGCCATGGTGCGCAACTGCCTGACAAACCGGCCCAGCTGCGCGGCGTATTCGGGCAGACGCTCGGGACCGAGCACGATTACGGCGATGACCGCAAGAATGATCAGTTCCGATCCATTGATTCCGAACACCTTTGAAGGTTACCTCACGGCCGGGCCGGCTGGATCATCATGCCCAGGCCGCGGACAATCCGGCTGATCGGGTCATTGTCAGCGGTCGTACGCGGCAGCATGAGCCGGGATTTCTCCGTTACCACCACCTGGTTCACCGTTTCCGGCAGCTCGGAGACCGGCAGGTCGGACCACACGGTGTAGGTGACGTGCTTCGAGTCCAGCACGACGGTCCAGCCGTCCGAGGCCAGCACCCACATTTGCCGGTCCATCCCGTCCACCTGCCAGAAGCCGTCCTGGGTCACCGTGTGACCGGTCAGACCATTGACCGGCTTCTCCGCGGACACGGTCTCCAGCTCGGACCCGGCCATGTCTTCGACGCCGCGGCGCTCCTCGACGACGATGATGTTGTCGGTGCCGTTGGTCAGCTTGATCCGTACCGCCGGATAGCCATCCACTGTCGTGCCCGTGGCCGAGACCAGGCGGTAACCGAGTGCGCCAAACTGGGGGCAGTTCCACCCCTCGCTGCGCAGCTGGCGCAGGTCATCCTGGTCCAGCGAAGCCGATGCGATCAGCCCGCTGGCCGGCTTGATACCGTTGGCGGACCAAACGGAGGCCAGGGACGGAGCGCGTCCGGCCACCAGCTCTTCTTCGCCGCCGAGTATGTAGGCGCCGGCGATGGTCAGGACGGAGGCGCCGGCCAGCACGGCCGAAGCGGTCAGTGCCACCCGGCGCGCGGCGGACTTAGCGGACGGGTCGCCTGTGGCTGCGGCCGGAACGGCCGGCGGCGCCGGCGGGTACGGGCGCTCCGAGGCTATCGGGCTTTCACGCAGAATACGGTTGGCCAGATCCGGCCGGGGTGCCGGCACGTCCAGCGAACGCAGCCGTTCCTGGATATGGCGCTGCCCGTCGACGATTTCACGGCAGCGTGCACATCGCTCCAGATGGCGTTCGAGCACGAGCCTCCGGTCGTCCGGCAGCTCACCGTCCAGGAACTCACCTAACTCACGTACGGGGTGACGCATGGCAGATCTCAGTGGGCACCAGCTACACGGGGTAGTTTCAACCGGGGGGGCCGCTTGGCGGCGGGATCACGGTGAGCGAGCTTCTCGCGAAGCATGGTCCGCCCCCGGTGGATCCGCGAACGCACGGTGCCAAGCTTAACCCCCAGCGCTTCGGCCACCTCGTCATATGAGAGGCCTTCCAGATCGCACAGCACAACTGCCGCCCGGAAGTCCGGCGGCAGTTCCTCCAGCGCGGCCTGGATGTCAACATCGAGGTTGTTGAATTCAAAGCTGCGTTCGGGTCCGGGCTCCTTGCCGGGAATGCGTGCTTCCGCATCCTCGCTGAAACCGTCAAACCGGATCCGGCTCCGCCGCCGTGCCTGATCCAGGAACAGATTGGTGGTAATGCGGTGCAGCCAGCCGTCGAGGGTGCCGGGCTTGAAATTCTCCAGGGCGCGGAAGACGCGGACGAAGACTTCCTGAGTCAGGTCCTCGGCGTCGTGCCGGTTACCAGTGAGCCGGAACGCGAGGCGGTAGACCTTTGCCGAGTGATCGGTCACGACTTCTTCCCAGGTGGGCCTGACCCATTCCTGGTCGCCGTCGGCGGGACTTTTCCGCCCGGCTCGCTGGCGTAGCTGTGACATCGTCACTCCCCTCCAAGCTATCGCCGCCGGCTGCAGGTGATAGCCGTTATGTTGTCCGGAAACCTATCCTGCTATAGCAAGCTGTGAGAACTCTGCAAACCGCCTGAATAAACGCTTCTACTGGCATCTTGCGGCCTGGCGCCGCCGGCTGCAAGGCCACATGGCTGCAGGGACCGGATTACGTCCCCGAAGGCAGTAGGCTTGACTATGACTTTTGCCACCGGTCCGGGAAGGACATATCGCCTGCCGGCGGCACCCCTGGACCGCAGCCATCCACTGCATCCAACAGCTTTCAGCAGCATTCCGCCGTCATAAGAGGGAGCGATTCCGCATGAGCGCCGACAAGCAGACCAGCTGGTCCTACACGGAGGGCCTGCCCACCGAGGACGAGGTCATGCTGCGCGCCCGCGAGCGCTCCTTCGAACTCGGGGTCACCAGCATCAGCCCCGGCGTGGCGGCAGCCCTGACCGTCCTGGCGGCCGGCACAAAGGCCCACACCGCCGTCGAAATCGGCTCCGGCGCCGGGGTTTCCGGCGTATGCCTGCTGCGCGGGCTTCCGGAAACCGCGGTCCTGACCACCATTGACTGCGACGTGGACCATCTGCGGGCCGCACGGGAGGCCTTCCACGACGCCGGCATCCCCGGCAACCGGACCCGGACCATTTCCGGCCGCGCCGCGGATGTGCTGCCCCGGCTGACCGACAATGCCTACGACCTGGTATTCATCGATGCAGACAAGCCGTCCTACCTGAATTACGTGGAGCAGGCCGTCCGGCTGCTCAAGCGCGGCGGCACCTTGATCATCAATGACGCGCTCGACCAGGACCGGGTCTCGGATCCGGCCATCCGGGACGAAACCACGACCACGCTGCGCAAGGTGGGCAAGGCCGTGCGCGCCAACAAGCAGCTCGTCTCGACCATCCTGCCCACCGGCAACGGCCTGCTCGTAGCGGTCAAGAAATAGCGTCAGGACAGTCCCCGCAGGAACGCCAGCAGCAGCCGCGCGCCGTAGCCGGTGGCCCCCTTGGTCACCTCGGCTTCGTCCGCGTCGGCCCGGGCCGGGCCGGCGATATCCAGGTGAACCCACGGGGTATCCGCCACGAATTCCTTCAGGAACAGCGCGGCCGTGATGGATCCGGCACCCACCTTGGAGGCAGCGGAGGCGATGTGTGAAATGTCCGCCACGGTGGACTCCAGCGCGAAACCGTACTCCTCTTGGACCTCGGCCAGGGGCATCTGCCAGATGCGTTCCCCGCTGCCGGCCGCTGCCGCTTCAAACGCGGTAACCAACTCCGGGGTGTTCGAGTACAGGGCCGCGTGCCGCCGTCCAAGTCCGAGCGAGGCGGCGCCGGTCAGCGTGGCGATATCCACGAGCACGTCCGGATCCAATCGGTCAACCGCATAGGCCAGCGCATCCGAGAGGACCATCCGGCCCTCGGCGTCGGTGTTGCCGATTTCCACCGTGGTGCCGCCGTAGACCGTGACCACGTCCCCCGGACGGTAGGCCCCTGCGCCGATGGCGTTTTCGGCCAGCGGCAACAGGCCGGTGACGCGGTGGCCCAGGCCCAGCTCGGCCGCCGCCGCCAGCACCGCAAGCACAACGCCGGCGCCGGCCATGTCCGTCTTCATCGGCACCATGGCTTCGCGCGGCTTCAGCGACACTCCCCCGGTATCGAATGTGATGCCCTTGCCGACCAGGACGACGTGGCGGCCGCTGCCGGCCGCGACGGGAGTGTAGCTCAACTCGACCAGGCGCGGTGTGCTGGCCGACCCGCCGCCGACGGCAAGGATTCCGCCGAAGCCCTCACGCGCCAGGTCCTGCTCGTCCCGGATCCTGATCTGAAGTCCGGCCCCGGCAGCCAGCCGGGCGGCCTGGGCTGCCATCCAGCCGGGGTTTTTCACATTCGACGGCATGTTCGCCAGATTCCGCGCGAGCCGGACGGCCTTGGCCGTGCTGGCCGCGCGCCGCAGCACCTCGGCCGAGGCGCCGGTCAGTTCCAGCGCCGAGGCCATCGGCTTCGGCCCGCTGCCCAGTCCCGCCCGGGGCGGCCGGTAGCCGCCCAGCAGGAAGCCTTCCACAAAGGCCCACTGCAGCGTTTCCGGAAGGCCGTCCACCACACTCGAACGCACCACCCCCAGCCCCGCGGTGGCCTTGGCCAGTGCGGCCCCTGCCGCCCGCAGACTGCCAACCGACTCGTCTCCCACGCCGAGGAAAATCAGCCGCTGCGGCAGCCCGGCAGCGCCCCCGGTGCGGTGGGCCGGCGCCGCCATGGTCAGGATGTCACCGGCCTTGCCGGTCACCGAGCTGACCTCGGCCCAAGCGGTCACATCGGCCTCGAAGCTGACCGCAGCCTCCGCCGCACCGCGCCGAGGCTGGGGCGTACCCCGGGGACCCGCACCGTTGTCGGGAAGGGCAGCGACGGGGACCACCACCGCGGCCACTTCCCCCGCGCCGTCGGCCAGCGAGGCGCCCCGGGGCAAGCCGGGCAAGGCGGACAGGAGGGTGGGCAGCGGCGCGGTCAGCGCCGCCTCAAGGGCCTGCTCCGTCCGTTCCCCGGGCGTTGCTCCATGCTGGCTCACCGGATGCGGCCCCTACTGCGTCACGTCGAGCAGGCAGTCCTTGAGGTGCCCGGCTTCTTCGGCGTTCATTTCCAGCACCAGGCGGCCGCCGCCGTCGATGGGCACACGCAGGATCAAGCTGCGCCCCTCCTTGGTGACTTCCATCGGTCCGTCACCGGTACGCGGTTTCATCGCAGCCATCTGGAATTTCCCTTTCCGCCGTGGGCCTGGCCGGCCGCGGACCACCCGCGGCCGGCCAGGCCCCTCAAACATCACGGACGCGGCCCGGGCCTAGCCCCGGCCGTGCCTTCACCGTTTCACATTATCGTCCACATCACACATTGGGGCGAATTGTGCCCAAACACACCCGCTCGTATCGGCGCGGGCATCCCTGCAGGTCACGGCGGATAGTCGCCTCCGCCGGGAAGCTGCGCCCAGGACCAAAGCCAGGTCACCCACACGATCTGGCCGGCCAGGAACATCAGGAGCAGGCACACCCGGTAGGCCCTGCTGCGGGACACCAAGGCAGCCGCCAGCGCCAGCGGAAACAGTGGCAGCAGCATGCGGAAGGTGCTGGTCTGGGGATGCAGGAAAGCAAAGAGGTAGAGGCCGTAGCTGGCGCACCACAGCCGCAGCACCGGTCCCAGCCGGCGGACGGGCCCGGACACCAGGCACAGTGCCGCGGCCGCTGCCAGCACCAGCGGCGCCAGGATACCTCCGACCGGGCCGAACAGGCGGGTTCCCATGTCGAACCAGGGCTTGAAAAGGACCAGGTTCCCGCCGCGCCATGCCATCTCGGTGTCGGTGTAGGCCCGCAAATCTCCGGTGGCTGCCCAGGCGAGCACGGGCCAGGCCAGTGCCGCCACGCAGCTGACCAGGGCCAGCGCCGCCAGCCGGGCGAACTCCGCTGCCGGCATCGGATCACGTTCACGCCGCCGGATCCGCCACAGCAGCTGCAAGCCCACCATGGCAGCAAAGGGCACCCCGACCGGACGGGACAGGCACATCAGCACCACCACGGGCAGGGCCGCAAGGTACCGGCGCCGCACCATCAGGTAAAGGCCGGCGGCCAGCAGCGCCAGGTTCAGGGACTCGGCATAGGGCACCTGGAGGATGGGCGAAACAGGAAAGGCCGAGACGAACACCACGCCCCACAGGGACGGCGCATGTCCGGCAAACTGCCGGAAGAGCTTGTACACCAGCAGCACTGCCACAAATCCTGCGGCCGTGGCCAGCAGCGGGGCCAGCACCCGCCATTCCAGCCCGGTCAGTGCGTTCCCGGCCCGGACAAGCGCGGGAAACAATGCGTAGAAGGCCCACGGGTTTTCCAACGCCCTGCCGTCAGCACCGCGCGGTATCTGTGCCGGATAGCCCTCACGGTAGATCCGCTCGTACCAGGCGCTGTCCCAGATACCGATGAAGTCCAGATAGCCCGGGCGTGCCGGACCCCAGGGGCTGGGACCCTGGTGCCGGGCAACGGCTAGGAAAACGAGCAGGGAGAAGACCCGGGCAAGCGCATAAACCCCGCACACCTGCGCCCACCATGGCCAGCGGGCGGCGCGGAGCTGCCAATTCCGCAGTCCGGAGGCGAGCACCGTCTGCAGGCCCGCCGGAGGTTGTCCGAGTCCTGTCATTGGTCCGCATCTCCCGGGGCAGCCTCCGGTTCCGGGGCCCCGCCGGTCCTGGCCAGCGCCCGGATCAGGGCCTCCTTGGCGGCGAGCTCCGCGCGCAGTGCGTCCAGCACCTGGTCCACCTGGTCCATGCGGTAACCGCGCAGGGCAACCGAGAACCTCACGCTGTCAATGTCCTCGGACCGCGGATGCTCCGGCAGCAGGACCGCCGGCAGCCTCGCTTCGTGCTCGCTCAATCCGCCTAATGCGTCCACCTCGCCGCGGCGCCAGTTGTTCCCGGGCTGCATGCTTCGGCTTCTTCCGGGGATCCTCCCGGCGGCGGCGGCCGCCGCGACACCGGCAACGGCAATGGCCAGGAAGACGAGGAAGAAGCTCACTCCACCATCGTGCCAGATCCCGGACCAGGCCTCCCGACGCCAGTTCCGTGTCCCGGGCAT
Organism: Arthrobacter sp. GCM10027362; assembly: GCF_042679445.1. Classification (NCBI taxonomy): domain Bacteria; kingdom Bacillati; phylum Actinomycetota; class Actinomycetes; order Micrococcales; family Micrococcaceae; genus Arthrobacter; species Arthrobacter sp. GCM10027362. The sequence continues at coordinate 27,796 of NZ_JBHTML010000014.1, read as the reverse complement.
CAGGGGCGGGGCAGGGACCCGACGCCGTCGACAATCTTCTCGACGGCGTCCTCCGCCGTGTCCACCAGGTGCACCAGGGACAGGTCCTGCTCGGAAATCATGCCCTCGCCCAGCAGCGTGGAGTGCACCCAGTCCATCAGCGGGGACCAGAAGGAGGAGCCGACCAGCACGATCGGGAACGAGGTGACCTTTTCCGTCTGGACCAGCACCATGGCTTCGAAGAGCTCGTCCATGGTCCCCAGCCCGCCAGGCAGCACCACGAATCCCTGCGCGTACTTGACGAACATGGTCTTGCGCGCGAAGAAGTAGCGGAAATTGATGCCCAGGTCCACCCATTCGTTCAGGCCCTGTTCGAACGGCAGTTCGATGCCCAGTCCCACGGACAGGCCGCCGGCCTCGCTGGCGCCCTTGTTGGCCGCCTCCATGGAGCCGGGTCCTCCGCCGGTAATAACTGCGAAGTTACTCTGGACCAGCAACCTGCCCACGGCTTCGGCGAGCGCATAGTTCTCCGTCCGGCGCTTGGTCCGGGCCGAACCGAACACACTGATGGCCGGGCCCAGGTCTGCCAGTGTGCCAAACCCTTCCACGAACTCGCTCTGGATGCGCAGCACCCGCCATGGGTCGGTGTGCGTGAAGCCGGCCTGGTCGCGTGTATCGAGCAGGTACTGGTCCGCCTGCGGAATATCTGCCTGGGCACGCCGCAGCTCCACTGCGCCCTTGTACCGCGTCTTCAAAGCCATTGGCAGTTCGGACGGCAGCGGGATCCCTGACTGATTGTTCATGTCCCAAGGCTACTCACCGTCGCAATACCGGCGGTTGCGGGCCAGGTTTCGCTTGAGTCACGATTACATCCTGCCGGGCATGCCGGGTATGGTGCCCGCGTGCAGTCCTCGCTAGATTCAGTCCATGACTACTGAACCGGCAGTCCGCCCGCTGGTGGCCCTGAAGAATGTCAACAAGCACTTCGGCGCCCTCCATGTGCTGCAGAACATCAACCTCGAGGTGTCCAAGGGGGAGGTCGTCGTCGTCATCGGGCCGTCCGGCTCCGGCAAATCCACCCTGTGCCGGGCGATCAACCGGCTGGAAACCATCGACGACGGCGAAATCCTCATCGACGGCAAGCGCCTGCCGTCCGAGGGCAAAGAGCTGGCCGGCCTGCGGGCGGACGTAGGCATGGTTTTCCAGTCCTTCAACCTCTTCGCCCACAAGACCATCCTGGAGAACGTCACCCTTGGCCCGGTCAAGGTCAAAAAGATGAAACCGGATGCGGCCAAGGAACTGGCCATGGGCCTGCTGGAGCGCGTCGGCGTCGCCAACCAGGCGCAAAAGCTGCCGGCCCAGCTCTCCGGCGGCCAGCAGCAGCGCGTCGCCATCGCCCGCGCCCTGGCCATGAAGCCCAAGGTCATGCTCTTTGACGAGCCCACTTCCGCACTGGACCCGGAAATGATCAACGAGGTGCTGGACACCATGATCGAACTGGCCAGGGAGGGTATGACCATGATCGTCATCACCCACGAAATGGGCTTTGCCCGCAAGGCCGCGGACCGTGTCATCTTCATGGCGGACGGCCAGATCGTCGAGCAGGCCACGCCGCACGAGTTCTTCACCAGCCCGCGCAGCGATCGGGCCAAGGACTTCCTTGGCAAGATCCTGGAGCACTAGGGAGCGGGACAGGCCCCAGCGCGCCACGCAGGGACCTGCCTGCCCGCTCCCCGAACCAGACCAACCCCAGGTTCTTCAACCGGAGGAACCACCACCCGAGGAGGAAACATGCGAAAACCCCGCATCCGAAAACCCCGCATCGCCCTGGCTGCCATGGCCGTTACCGCCACGCTGGCCCTGTCGGCCTGCGGAGGCGGAGGCGGCGGCGAAGGCGGCAGCGCGCAGGGAGGCGGTGGCACCAGCGACACCATCCGCATTGGGATCAAGTTCGACCAGCCCGGCCTCGGATTCAAGAACGGCGACCAGTACACCGGTTTCGACGTGGACGTGGCCAAGTACGTGGCCAAGGAACTGGGCTATCCCGAGGACAAGATCGATTGGGTTTCCGCCCCCTCCGCCAACCGCGAGACCATGCTCCAGAACGGCCAGGTGGACATGATCTTCGCCACCTATTCCATCACCGACACCCGCAAGAAGGTGGTGGACTTCGCCGGGCCGTACTTCGTCGCGGGCCAGGACCTGCTGGTGCCCAAGGACAACACGGACATCACCGGCCCGAAAAGCCTGAACGGCAAGAACCTGTGCTCGGTGACCGGCTCCACGTCGGCCCAGCGGGTCAAGGACGAGTACGCCTCGGGCGTGAACCTGCTGGAGCAGCCCGGCTATGCCGAATGCGTCACCGCCATGGAGGGCGGCCAGATCGACGCGGTGACCACGGACGACATCATCCTGGCCGGGTTGGCGGCCCAGCCTGCCTACCAAGGCAAGTTCAAGCTGGTCGGCAAGCCGTTCTCCGAAGAGGACTACGGCGTGGGCATCCCGAAGGGGAGCGACCGGTGCGAGGCCATCAATGACGCGATCTCCAAGATGATCAAGGACGGTTCCTGGGAGAAAGCGCTGGATGCGAACACCAAAGGCACCGGCTACAAACCCAATGCAAAGCTCAATCCGCCCACTCCGGCTCCCTGCGCCTGACCAGCACGGCGGCGGTGTCCGTCAGCATTGGCGGACGGACACCGCCGGACCAATTTCCGATCCGGAAGAGGTGACTCGTGGATCGCTTCCTCTCGCTGTTCCAGGACTATGACATCCTGGGCGCGTTCTGGGCGAACATCCAACTGACCTTCTGGGCTGCCATCGGCTCCTTCATCCTGGGCACCATCCTGGCCCTGATGCGCATTTCGCCGGTGCCCAGCTTCCAGTGGGTGGGTGCGGCATACGTCAACGTATTCCGAAACACGCCGCTGACCATCATCATCGTCTTCGGCGTCCTGGGGCTCTACAGCCAGCTGCAGGTCCAGCTCAGTGACAACTTCAACCTGAATTTCTTCCGGTTGGCCGTCGTAGGCCTGACCGTCTACCACGCTGCGTTTGTCTGCGAAGCCATCCGCAGCGGCGTCAACACGGTGCCGCTGGGCCAGGCCGAAGCCGCCCGCGCCATCGGGCTGAGCTTCTTCCCCGCCGCGTGGCTGATCATCCTGCCGCAGGCCCTGCGCGGGGCGGTGGCACCGCTGGGCAACGTGCTGATCGCCCTGATCAAGAATTCGACGGTGGCCACCGCTGGCTCCGTCGCGGAAACCTCGGGGCTGATGCGGAACATGCTCGAATTCAACGGCGACATGGCACTGGGGATCTTCCTGATCTTCGCCATGGGGTTCGTCATCATCGTGATCCCGGTCGGCCTGCTCACGACCTGGCTTTCCAAGAAACTGGCGGTGGCCCGATGAGGATACAGTCCGTACTGTTCGACGCCCCGGGTCCGCGGGCCAGGCGGAGGATCATCATCGCCAACATCATCGGCGTGCTGGTCCTGCTGGCCGTGCTGGTCTTTGTTCTGGTGCGCTTCGCCGCACAGGACCAGCTGACGGCCGACAAGTGGAACCCGTTCCTGCAGGCGGATACGTGGCTGAACTTCCTGCTGCCGGGCCTGATGGCCACGCTCAGGGCCGCCGTGGTCGCCGTCATCACCTCGGTGATCTTCGGTCTGGTCTTCGGCATCGGACGCTTGTCCCACCTGGCTCCGGTCCGCTTTGTCTGCTCCGTCGTCGTCGAGTTCTTCCGCGCGGTCCCGGTGCTGCTGATGATGATCTTCCTGTGGATCGGCGTGTCCAACCTGCGCATGGTCCCGCCCGCGGACGTCCCGTTCATCGCCGTCGCCACCGCGCTGACCCTCTACAACGGCTCGGTTATCGCGGAGCTGGTCCGCTCCGGCGTCCATTCGCTGCCCAAGGGCCAGCGCGAGGCGGCCCTTGCAATCGGGATGACGCGCCAGCAGTCGCTGCGCTACATCGAGATCCCGCAGGCCCTCGTGGCGATGCTGCCGGCGCTGCTGAGCCAGTTCGTGGTGATCCTGAAGGATTCGGCGCTCGGCGCGATCATCACCTACGTCGAGCTGCTCAACGAGGGCCGGCGGCTTGGCTCGGCCGAGGGCAACATGGTTCCGGCGCTGCTGGTCACTGCCCTGATCTTCATTGTGATCAACTTCGCCCTGACCTCGCTGGCGCACCGCCTCTCCGGCTACCTCGGCTCCCGTACCGCAGGCCGGAGCGCGCAGGCTTCGCCAACTCCGAACCTGCTGCCAGGCCAAGGCGCCGCCGCAGAGCGCACCTGATCCCGGTCAGCACTTCGCCGCCTCCCGCCACCCGCTTCGCCGCGTCACGCCTTCCCGCCGCTCGCAAGCTCACGGCGGGTCCCTCGGCGCTAGCTGGCGGCGGGACCCTCGGCTGCTAGCGCTTCGCAGCCTCCCGCCACTCGCTTCGCTCGCGGCGGGACCCTCGGCTGCTAGCTGGTCAGCCAGGTCCGCAATGCGGCCAGGCAGGTGCGAATGGCCTCCGCGCTGACGTGCTCGTTGTCCGTGTGGGCCAGCAGGGCGTCGCCGGGACCAAAGTTCACAGCAGGGATGCCCAGCTCGCTGAAGCGCGCGACGTCGGTCCAGCCGTACTTGGGCTTCGGCGCCGCGCCCACCGCGCGGACGAAGTCCGCCGCTGCCGGATGGTCCAGCCCCGGCCGGGCCCCGGCGGCGGCGTCGGTACGGACAACGGCGAAGCCCTCCAGCAGCTCGCGGACGTAGGCCTCGGCGTCGTCGGGGGTCTTGTCCGGCGCGAAGCGGTAGTTGATCTCGACGACGGCATGGTCCGGAATCACATTGCCGGCGGTGCCGCCGTGGATCCGCACCGCGTTCAGGCTTTCCCGGTAATCCAGCCCGTCCACGGTGACCGTGGCCGGCTCGTGGTCCCGCAGCCGGACCAGGATCTCGGCCGCGGCGTGGATGGCATTCTGCCCCATCCAGGCCCGGGCCGAGTGGGCTGCCTTGCCCACCGTGCTCGCCTCCAGGCGGAGGGTGCCGTTGCAGCCGCCCTCCACGGTCCCGTCCGTCGGCTCCAGCAGGATGGCGAAGTCCGCGCGCAGCAGCTCGCGGTGGTTGCGAACCAGCCGGCCGAGGCCGCTGAGCGAAGCCTGGACTTCCTCATGGTCGTAGAAGACATAGGTCACGTCCCGGGTGGGCTCGGCCAGGGAGGCCGCCAGCGCCAGCTGCACGGCAACCCCGCCCTTCATGTCCGTGGCGCCCCGGCCGTACAGCACCCCGTCCTGCCAGCTGGACGGCACCGTGCCCCGGGAACCAGGTGCCGTCGGCAGCGGCACCGTGTCCAGATGCCCGGCCAGGATCACCCGCTCGGCCCGGTCGAGGTTGGTCCGGGCAATGATTGCGTCTCCGTCCCGGAGCACCGTCAGATGGCCCAAGGCGCGCAGCGCTGTCTCGATGGCATCGGCCAGGGCTGCCTCATGGCCGGAAACGCTCTCGATATCGATCAGGGCCGCGGTCAGCTCGGCGACGTCGGAATGCAGGTCCAGGCCGGACAGGGAAATAGTCACTCCCCTAGGGTACCCAGTGCCACCGTTGCCCTCGCGGCGGGTCCCCGGCAAGGGAGGGATGCGAGGGTCCCGGTGTGGCGACGAAGTCGACACGCCGGGGCATCCCGCCCGCTAGCGCCTACCGGCCTCCCCGTGCCTCCCCCACACGCTCCGCGTGCGGGGACCCCTGGCCGCCCTCTTGCCCGCTTCGCTCGCGGCGGGTCCCTCGGCCATTAGACTGGAATCCATGACTGAGAGCACCACCGCTGACGCTAATATCCGCACTGCCCACGGCACGGGCCTGGCCACTGTCGCCTCGAACGGGACCATCCTCGACGTTTGGTACCCGCGTCCGATGCTCGGCAGCGCCGCCGCCCCCGACGACGACGCCGAACTGGCAGCCATTGCCGCCGACGGCGAGGACACCGCACGCGGCACCCGGCTGGAGGTGGTCAGCCGCAGCATCGACCTGGACGTGCCCCCGGCGGACACCGCTGATGCCTACCTGCGCCTGCACCTGCTCTCCCACCGGCTCGCCGCCCCCAACACGTTGAACATGGACGGCATTTTCGGCCTGCTGGCCAATGTGGTGTGGACCAACCACGGCCCCTGCGCCGCCGAGGACTTCGAGGCCGCCCGCCTGCGGCTGCGCCGCCGCGGCCCGGTCACGGTCTACGGCGTGGACAAGTTCCCGCGGATGGTGGACTACGTCATTCCGTCCGGGGTGCGCATTGCCGACGCCGACCGCGTCCGGCTCGGCGCCCACCTGGCCGCCGGCACCACCGTCATGCACGAAGGTTTCGTCAACTTCAATGCCGGCACGCTGGGCACCTCGATGGTCGAGGGCCGGATTTCCGCCGGCGTCGTCGTGGCCGACGGCTCCGACGTCGGCGGCGGCGCCTCGATCATGGGCACCCTCTCCGGCGGGGGCAAGGAACGCATCACCATCGGCGAGCGGGTGCTGCTCGGTGCCAACTCGGGCGTGGGCATCAGCATCGGGGACGACTGTGTGGTCGAGGCCGGGCTTTACGTCACCGCAGGTACCCGGGTGTCCCTGGTGGACGCTGCGAGCGGGGACAGCCGCCAGGTCAAGGCTGCGGAGCTGTCCGGCGTTTCCAACCTGCTCTTCCGCCGCAATTCGGTCACCGGCGTCGTCGAGGTCCTGCCGCGCAAGGGCCAGACCGTCGAACTGAACGCAGCCCTGCACGCCAACTAACCGGCAGCAATTTCCACAGTGGTACGGGCACGGCGGCGGCGCGGCATGATCGCGCTGCCGCTGTGCCTCCTGCTGGCCGGTGGCGGCGCCTATGCGGCGGTCCGGTACATCCAGGAGTCCCAGACGCTGGTTCGGGAACGCTGCACCGCCGTCGCCGGCGCCGAGAGCTTCGACCTGGCGCCGGACCAGGCAGCCAACGCCGCACTGATTGCGGGGATTTCCGTCCAGCGCGGCCTGCCCCCGCGCGCCGCCTCCATTGCGCTGGCCACAGCCATCCAGGAGTCCAAGCTGCGCAATCTCGACCACGGGGACAAGGCAGGGCTGGATTCGCGCGGGCTGTTCCAGCAGCGCCCGTCCCAAGGCTGGGGCAGCGAAGCGGAGGTGATGGATCCGGTCTACGCAGCCAACAGGTTCTTCACCGAATTGGAGAAGGTGGACGGCTATGAACAGATGGCCGTCACCGAGGCCGCGCAGCGGGTCCAGCGCAGTGCCTACCCCGCGGCCTATGCCGACCATGAGGCCGAGGGCAGGGCCTTCGCGTCCGCCCTGACCGGACAGTCCCCCGCCGCGCTGGACTGCGTGCTCAAGCGGCCTACCGCCGCCGGCGACCCGGCCACCGTCCAGGCCCACCTGTCAGCGTCCTATCCGGGGCTGGATCAGGTTACCCGTGACGGGACCGTGACGGTGGCGGCTGCCGGCGCCACCGGCTGGGCAGTGGCACAGTGGGCAGTGGCCTCGGCCGACGAGCTCCAGATCGAGTCCGTGGCCTACGCGGGCCTGGGCTGGACACGGCGGGACGGCGGCTGGGAGCCGGGCGGCCCAAACACCGGAAACGTAGTGATCACACTGGCCGGCGAGCCCTGAGCCGGCAGCGGCACCGGCTCAGACCAGCAGCTCGATGATCGGCTGGATGTAGCTGCGGAAGTCCTGCTCGTCGTCGAGCAGCGTCTGGGACAGCAGCACCCGGTCCGGCTCCACATACCAGGCGCGCGCCTCACACAGCGGCAACTCGATCAGCTTCAGCTCGAAGCTGCGGGCGCCGCGGCCCAGCTCCATCTCCCGGTCCTGGACCAGCCGGTCGATGAGCTTGTCCCGGCCGCTGGCCTCGCGTTCCTGGGCCAGCAAGTTATAGTCGCTGATCCGCTCGCGCGCCCAGGTGATCGCCGCGCCGAAGTGCGCCTGCAGCAGCTTCTGGAGCGCCGGGCTGTCCGCGAAGGCCGGGAACGACGGCGGCTCGAGGGCGGACATGATCTGCCGGTCTTCCGCCAGCAGCAGAGACCACCACTGCTCCCATTCGGTGCGCAGCGCCCGTGTCCCGCCCACGTGGGAAGTAAGCTGGCGCGGATCCGCCCGGCGCACCTCCGGCCTGGCGCCGCACAAGGCGGGGGTTCCGGCTCCTGTCAGCCCGGCAACGTCCTTCAAATACAAGGCGATAAGCATCTGTCCGGAAGTGTCGGAGGTTATCCGCCACCCCGGTCCGCCGGTCTGATGCATAGTGGCAGGAATCCTTTCGCGCCAGTGCGGTGATAGATCAACTGTAGACCCTGGACCCGGGGGCGGCCACCGTGCCCCGTCCGTCGCCTGCCGTTAGCGCCCAGCCCGCCTCCCACCCCTCGCTTCGCTCACGGCGGGGCCCTCGGCGGCTACGCTGGAAGACATGAAAATACTGGTCACCGGGGGAACCGGCTACATCGGCTCGCATACCACTCTCGCCTTGCTCGAAGCCGGGCACGACGTCGTCGTCGTAGATAACCTGTCCAATTCCAGCCCCGAATCGCTCCACCGGGTCCAGGAGTTGTCCGGCCGAAGCGCCCGCTTTGACAAAGTCGATCTGCTGGACGAGGCCGGGCTCGTCGAGGTCTTCGAGGCCGAACGCCCCGAGGCCGTCATCCATTTCGCCGGACTCAAGGCCGTTGGCGAGTCGGTGACCCAGCCGCTGAACTACTACCACAACAATGTCAGCGGCACCCTGAACCTGCTGCGCACCATGGAGGCGCACAACGTGCGCAACATCGTCTTCAGCTCCTCAGCCACCGTCTACGGGGCACGCGAGGAAATGCCGCTGACCGAGGACATGCCGCTGGACGCAACCAACCCGTACGGGCGGACCAAGGAGCAGATCGAGGACATTCTCACCGATCTGGGTTCCTCGGACGCGCGCTGGCGGATCGCGCTGCTGCGCTATTTCAATCCGGTGGGTGCACATGAATCCGGCCGGATCGGTGAAGACCCGACCGGTGTGCCGAACAACCTGCTGCCGTTCGTGGCCCAGGTGGCCGTGGGGCGGCGCGAGAAGGTCCGTGTTTTTGGCAGCGACTACCCAACCCCGGACGGGACAGGCGTGCGCGACTACATCCACGTCGTGGACCTCGCCGCCGGGCATCTGGCCGCCCTTGGCTACATCACGGACAACCCGGGAGTGCACCGCTGGAACCTGGGCACCGGCAAGGGTTCCTCAGTGCTTGAGGTGCTGGAGGCCTTCGGCCGGGCCGCCGGACGGAAAATCCCCTACGAACTCACCGACCGCCGCCCCGGCGACGCGGCCGTCAGCTTGGCGGACCCGTCCGCGGCGCGGGCGGACCTGGGCTGGATGGCTACCCGCGACCTGGACGCCATGTGCGCGGACCACTGGCGCTGGCAGAGGAACAACCCGAACGGCTACGCGGACTGACACGCCTTCCCCTACCGGCTTGCCACAGCGCGGCGTTTCCACCGCCGGGAAGGTCGTGACGTGGCAAGCGGACCGGGGGCGGGAAGCGAAAGGCCCCGGATTCCTCCGGGGCCTTTCCATGTCCTGATGCCGTTCCGGCGTCAGCGGACCGGGTAGTTGCGCTCGTGCTCGCCGACGTAGAGCTGGCGCGGGCGGCCAATCTTGGTCTGCGGGTCCTTGATCATCTCGCGCCACTGGGCGATCCAGCCGGGCAGGCGGCCGATCGCGAAGAGCACCGTGAACATCTTCTCCGGGAACCCCATGGCCTTGTAGATCAGGCCGGTGTAGAAGTCCACGTTCGGGTAGAGCTTGCGCTCGATGAAGTAGTCGTCGGCCAGTGCCTTTTCCTCCAGGCGCAGGGCGATGTCCAGCAGTTCGTCGTTGCCGCCGAGCTTGCCCAGGATCTCGTGGGCAGTGTACTTGACCAGGCGGGCACGCGGATCGTAGTTCTTGTACACCCGGTGGCCGAAGCCCATCAGGCGCACGCCCTCTTCCTTGTTCTTGACCTTCTCCATGAACTGCTCGGGGGTCTGGCCGGTGGCCTGGATCTGGCGGAGCATGTTCAGCACGGCCTCGTTGGCGCCGCCGTGCAGGGGACCGAAAAGCGCGTTGATGCCGGCGGAGATGGACGCGAACATGTTCGCGTTGGAGCTGCCCACCAGGCGCACGGTGGAGGTGGAGCAGTTCTGCTCGTGGTCCGCATGCAGGATCAGGAGCAGGTCCAGGGCCTTGACCACCGTCGGATCCAGCTCATAGGGCTCGGCCGGCAGGCCGAAGCTCAGGCGCAGGAAGTTCTCCACCAGGTTCATCGAGTTGTCCGGGTACAGCAGCGCCTGGCCGATGGACTTCTTGTGCGCGTAGGCGGCAATCACCGGGAGCTTGGCCATCAGCCGGATGGTGGACAGCTCCACCTGTTCGTCGTCGAACGGGTCCAGCGAATCCTGGTAGAAGGTGGACAGCGCGCTCACCGCGGAGGAGAGCACGGGCATCGGGTGCGCGTCCCGCGGGAAGCCGTTGAAGAAGCCCTTGAGCTCCTCGTGCAGCAGCGTGTGGCGGCGGATCCGCTGGTCGAAGGCCTCCAGTTCGGCCGGCGTCGGCAGGTTTCCGTAGATCAGCAGGTACGAGACCTCGAGGAAGGTGGAATGCTCGGCCAGCTGCTCGATCGGGTAGCCCCGGTAGCGCAGCACGCCGGCGTCACCGTCGATGTAGGTGATCGCGGAAGCGGTGGCCGCGGTGTTCATGAACCCGGGGTCGAACGTGACGGCACCGGTCTTCTTCAGCAGCTGCGAAACGTCGTAGCCGTCGTTGCCTTCGGCCGCCTTCAGCCGCGCGAGTTCCAGCTCGCCACCCGGATAGCGCAGGGTGGCACCGGTTTGCTCAGTCATTGAATCCCCTTCAGGAGGTGTTCGAAACCAACTGCGCACGCCGCGGCCCGATCGGAGCCGTAGCCGTACACACTCGGGTAAAACGCTACCCGCACCGCGTCCAAGTTATCTAATCGGCAAGTCATTAACCGGTCATTTATGCGGCCGGAGCGGGCGCCGCACGGATCAGCCCAGGCGTTCCACCGCGGCGTCAATGCGCTCGTCCGTACCGGTCAGCGCGACGCGGACGAAGCCCTCGCCGTGCTCCCCGTAAAACACGCCGGGCCCGACGACGATCCCCTGCTGCGCGAAGCGGTCCACGGTGGCCCAGGTGTCCTCCCCCGCGGTGCCCCACAGGTACAGCCCCGCCTCGGAGTCGTGGATCTGCAGGCCGAACTTCTCCAGTGCCGGCAGCAGACGTTCGCGCCGGCCGCGGTAGAGGTCCTTCTGCGCCTGCACGTGGGCATCGTCCGCCACCGCGGCGGCCGTCGCGGCCTGGACCGGGGCCGGCACGATCATCCCGGCGTGCTTGCGGCTGTTCACCAGATTGGGCATCAGCGCCCCGTCGCCGGCAATGAACGCCGCCCGGTAGCCGGCCAAATTCGACTGCTTGCTCAGCGAATAGACGGAGAGCAGGCCCTCGTGGCTTCCCTGGGCAACCTCCGGGTCCAGCACGCTCGGCACGGTCTCCCCGCCCCGGGCCGGGTCCCACGGCCCCCAGCCCAGTTCCGCGTAACACTCGTCCGAGGCCACGACGGCGCCCAACTGCCGGGCCTGCTCCACAATCCGGCCCATGGACTTCTTGTCCCGCACGCTGCCGGTGGGATTGCCCGGTGAATTCACCCAGACCAGGCGGACCTTGGCGCGCACCGCCGGATCCAGCTCGTCCAGGTCGTCCCCGGCTACCGCCTCGGCTCCGGCCAGCCTCGCCCCGATGTCATACGTCGGATAGGCAACGCGCGGACGGACGACGACGTCGCCGGCGCCCAAGCCCAGCAGCAACGGCAGCCAGGCCACCAGCTCCTTGGAACCGACGGTGGGCATGATCGCCTCCGGATCCAGGTCCGGAACGCCGCGCCGGCGGGCGTACCAGCCGGCGATGGCCTCGCGGACCGCAGGCGTGCCGTGCGTGGTCGGGTAGCCGGGGGCATCCGCCGCCGCCTTCAGCGCGGCCTGGACAATTTCCGGGGTCGGATCCACGGGCGTGCCGATGGACAGGTTCACCACGCCGCCGGGGTGCCGGGCTGCCTTCGCCGCAAAGGGCTGCATGGCGTTCCACGGATAGTCCGGCAGCTGCAGGCCAAACTGCTTCATGCTCAGGCCTGGTTCTGCGGCGGCAGGACGGCGATGACCGGATGGTCCTTGCCGGTATTGCCGAGCTTGGCCGCGCCGCCGGGCGAGCCCAGGTCTTCGAAGAACTCAACATTGGCCTTGTAATAGTCGGCCCATTCTTCCGGGACATCGTCCTCGTAGTAGATGGCCTCCACCGGGCAGACGGGTTCGCAGGCACCGCAGTCTACGCACTCATCCGGATGAATGTAGAGGGAACGTTCGCCCTCATAGATGCAATCAACCGGACACTCTTCAATACATGCCTTGTCTTTTACATCCACGCACGGCTGCGCGATTACATACGTCACGGACCTGCACCTTTCCTCATGATTTTGCGCCTGGTTCTGCGTCACCCATGGCGCCATGACCATTATCCAACAGTGCGCCGGGCCTTCCGTACCATACCTTCCGTACCATAAAGGGGTGAAACCCGTCCCGTTCCTGCTCGCCCTGGCCCCGGGAACCCGCGTGGTCATCCGCTACCGGATCGAGGGAGGCTTCACCGATGCCCTTGGGGAACTGGTGCGCGCCGGACCCGCCGATTGCGTGGTCCTCACGCGCCGGGGCGAGGTGGCCGTGCCGCTGGAACAGGTGGTGGCGGCCCGCCAGGTGCCCCCGCCCCCGCCGCGCCGGCCGGCGCGCCAGCACTGAGCGGCACCCTAATCCCGCCCGTCCGGCTTCAGGGCCCAGGCGGAGACGGCAACGGCGAACACCGTGGCCAGCGCCAGCCCGAGCACCCAGATCTTCCCCGCCAGCGCCACCGCAAGTTCGGGCCGCGCCGACGTCGCGGTGATAATCAGCGGCTCGCGGCCCATCCCGGTGGCCATCAACCCGACCAGCACGTAGGCGACAAACCCGGTCACGCCGGCCATGAATACGTTGCGGGCCTTCAGCCCGGCCCACACCATCAGGGCCCAGGCGAACACCAGCGCGGCCACCGCGCCCCAAGGATAGCCGATGCCGCCCACGTAGAGCAGCTGGCCGTGCAGGCTCGTGCCGAGGACGGCCGCGACGATGCCGCAGACGACGCTGAGGCCCAGCCCCGCCAGGCCGCGGCGCCCTCCGGCCGGTTTAACTGCCGGAGGCAGCCCGCCGGCGTCGGTTCCGGCGGGCTGCCTCTCGTTACTCATGGCTCCTAGCGTAGTAGCCGGACGGCCCGGCCCTGAAACCGGCCCGGCCGCCTCCCGCCGCCGCACGCCCGCGGCGGGGCTCCTCGGCGGCTACGCTTTGGCGCGGGCGCGGTTGGCCTTCAGCCGCTCGTTGGCGTCCAGGATGACCTTGCGGATCCGGATGGCTTCCGGGGTGATTTCCACGCACTCGTCCTCGCGGGCGAACTCCAGGGACTCTTCCAGGGTCAGCTTCTTCGGCGGGGTCAGGCCCTCGAAGCTGTCGGCGGTGGAGGACCGCATGTTGGTGAGCTTCTTTTCCTTGGTGATGTTCACGTCCATGTCGTCCGCGCGGGAGTTCTCGCCGACGATCATGCCCTCATAGACCTCGGAGGTCGGCTCTACGAAGAAGGTCCCGCGCTCCTGCAGGTTGATCATCGCAAACGGGGTGGCCACCCCGGCCCGGTCGGCGATCAGCGAGCCGTTGGTGCGGTACTCGATCTCCCCGGCCCACGGCTCGTAGCCGCCGGCGTAGGAGGAGGCGATGCCTGCGCCGCGGGTCTCGGTCAGGAACTTGGTGCGGAAGCCGATCAGGCCGCGGGCCGGGACGGTGAATTCCATCCGGACCCAGCCGGTGCCGTGGTTGGCCATGTTGGTCATGCGGCCCTTGCGCGAGGCCATCAGCTGGGTGACGGCGCCGAGGAATTCCTCCGGCACGTCGATGGTCATGTGCTCGATCGGCTCGTGGACCTTGCCGTCGATCTTCCTGGTGACCACCTGCGGCTTGCCCACGGTCAGCTCGAAGCCCTCGCGGCGCATCTGCTCGACCAGGATGGCCAGCGCCAGCTCGCCGCGGCCCTGGACCTCCCAGGCATCCGGGCGCTCGGTCGGCAGCACCTTCAGGGACACGTTGCCGACCAGTTCCTTGTCCAGCCGGTCCTTGACCTGGCGCGCGGTGACCTTGGCGCCCTTGACCCTGCCGGCCAGCGGCGAGGTATTGATGCCCACGGTCATGGAGATGGCCGGGTCGTCCACAGTGATCAGCGGCAGCGGCTTGGGGTTTTCAAGGTCGGTGAGCGTCTCGCCGATCATGATGTCCTCGATGCCGGCCACGGCGACGATCTCGCCCGGGCCGGCGGATTCGGCCGGCACGCGCTCCAGGCCCTTGGTGGCCAGCAGTTCGGTGATCTTGACGGTCTTGAGCGTACCGTCGTGGCGGGCCCAGGCCACCTGCTGGCCCTTGCGCAGGGTGCCGTTGAAGATGCGCAGCAGCGCCAGGCGGCCCAGGAACGGGGAGGCGTCCAGGTTGGTCACATGCGCCTGCAGGACCTCGCCTTCGTCGTAGGACGGGGCCGGGATATGCTTCAGGATCGCCTGGAACAGCGGTTCCAGGTCCTCGCTGTCCGGAACGGTGCCGTCCGCCGGCTGCTCCAGCGAGGCGCGGCCCTCGCGGCCGGAGGCGTAGACCACCGGCACATCGAGCACGGAGTCCAGATCCAGGTCCGGCACCTCGTCGGCCAGGTCCGAGGCCAGCCCCAGCAGCAGGTCCATGGAATCGGCCACGACGCCGTCGATCCGGGCATCCGGGCGGTCCGTCTTGTTGACCACCAGGATGACCGGCAGCTTGGCGGCCAGCGCCTTGCGCAGCACGAAGCGGGTCTGCGGCAGCGGGCCCTCGGAGGCATCCACCAGCAGCACGACGCCGTCGACCATGGACAGCCCGCGCTCCACCTCGCCGCCGAAGTCGGCGTGGCCGGGGGTGTCGATCACGTTGATGGTGATCGTCTTGCCCTCGGCGGCGGGGCCGGAATAGAACACCGTGGTGTTCTTGGCCAGGATGGTGATGCCCTTCTCGCGCTCCAGGTCGCCGGAGTCCATGACGCGCTCTTCCACCTCCCCGTGGGTGGAGAAGGCGCCGGTCTGGCGCAGCATGGCGTCAACCAGGGTGGTCTTACCGTGGTCGACGTGGGCAACGATAGCGACGTTGCGAAGGTCGCTGCGGACGGCGCTCTGCGTCGACGCGGTCATTTCAGACATGCGGTATTACTCTTCCATGGTTATGTGGCTTCCTGGGCCTGCGGCAGCGGCCCGCCGAGCGATTCGGCGGAGCGGCTCCAGTGCAGCCTGCCAGCACCTCCCGGATGCGGGTAGGCACTCCATTCTACGGCCCGGCGCGGCAATCGGCCCAATTGGGCGCCGGACCGCGGAACCGGCCGGCCTCAGGCGGACTCGGTGGCGAGCAGCCGGGCGCGCAGTTCGCGGCGTTCGCGCTGCCGTTCCGGATCCGGCAGCGGCACGGCCGCCAGCAGGCGCTGGGTGTACGGTTCCTGCGGATTGCGCAGGATTTCGTCCCGGGTTCCCTGCTCCACGATCCGCCCGCGCTGCATCACGCAGATCCGGTCCGCCAGCACGTCGATCACCGCCAGGTCGTGGGTGACGAACAGGCAGGCGAAGCCCAGCTCCTGCTGCAGGTTCCGGAACAGCTCCAGCACCGCCGCCTGCACCGAGACGTCCAGTGCCGACGTCGGTTCGTCCGCCACCATCAGCTTGGGCTGAAGTGCGAGGGCGCGGGCGATGCCCACGCGCTGCTTCTGTCCGCCGGAGAGTTCGTGCGGGTACCTGTTGCGGTAGGTTCGCGGCAGCTGGACCTGGTCCAGCAGCGTCTCGATCCGGTGCTGCAGCGCTGCCCCCTTGGCCATGCCGGCCAGGTACATCGGCTCACCGATGCTCTCGCCGATGGGCAGCCGGGGGTTCAGCGAGGAGGCCGGGTCCTGGAAGACCATGCCCACCTGCCGGCGCAGGGACTGCAACTGCCGGCGCGTGGCGCCGGCGATTTCCTGCCCGGCCACCTTCAGCGATCCGGCCGCCACCGGCAGCAGTCCGACGGCGGCGCGGCCGATCGTGGTCTTGCCGGAGCCGGACTCCCCGACCAGCCCGAGGACCTGGCCCTGGTGGATGGCCAGGCTGGCGCCTTCCACCGCGCGGAAGGCCGGCACCCGGCCCTGCTTCGGGTAGTCGATGGCGACGCCGGCAAGCTCCAGGACGGGGGTCCCGGCCGCCTTTGCCGCTTCCGCCTCCGCCTGGGCCAGGGCCTGGGCGTTCTCGCGTTCCCGACGGAGCAGCTCGGCCTCGTCCACGGCCTCCAGCGTGACTCCGGTGGCTGCCGCCAGCGCCGCGTTGATGTCCACGTCCTCGCTGCCGGCTCCGGAACCGTCTTTGGCGGTGCCCAGGTGCGGCACGGCCGCCAGCAGGGTCCGGGTGTACTCGTGCCGGGGATTGTTGAAGATCTCCACCGCTGTGCCGGTCTCCACAATCCGGCCGCTGCGCATCACGGCGATCCGGTCCGCCAGGTCCGCCACCACGCCCATGTCGTGCGTGATCAGCACTATGGCGCTGGCCAGCTTGGTGCGCAGGTTGCGCAGCAGGTCCAGGATTTCGGCCTGCACGGTCACATCCAGGGCGGTGGTAGGCTCGTCCGCGATCAGCAGCTTCGGGTCGCAGGAGAGGGACTGGGCGATCATGGCGCGCTGCCGCTGGCCGCCGGAAAGCTGGTGCGGGTAGGACCTGAAGGCCTTTTCCGGGTCGGGCATTTCCACCAGCTCCAGCATCCGCAGGGCGCGCTCCCTGGCCGCATCCGGCGAGATGGCGTTGTGCAGCCGGATCGTCTCCACGATCTGGAAGCCGATGGTGTAGACGGGGTTCATGGCCGTCATCGGCTCCTGGAAGATGACCGCCACGTCGTTGCCGCGCAGCTGGCGCAGCCGGGCCGGGCTCAGGCCCAGGATTTCCCGGCCGTTGAGCTTGACGCTGCCGCGTATCCGGCTGTTGGACGGCAGCAGGCCCAGCAGCGCCATCGAGCTGGCGCTCTTGCCGGAACCGGACTCGCCCACGATGGCGAGCACCTCGCCGGCATTGACCTCGTAGTCCAGGTCGACCGCCGCCGGCACCCATTCCCTGTCCACGCCGAAGTCCACGCACAGGCCGCGGACCTGCAGCACCGGGACCTGCCCGGCGCCTCCTGCGTCGGGGGCCGCGTCGGGAATGTCGAAGAAGTCGGTCATGGCTGCAGTTGTCCTTCCACCCGGTGCTGGCAGTGCCCGGTCCAAAATCCTGAAACGATGGAGGCATGGCTACCCACGAAACCGAGGCGCGCACGGTCTTCCGGCCGCGGTCGGCCCCCTGGCTGACCGGCAGCGTGTGGCTGCTGGCCGCCATTGGCCTGGCCGTGTCCGCAGCCGCCTACGGGGTGGCCGGGCTGGTCCGGACCACCCCGCTGGCGACCCTGGCCTACCTGACGTGGTGGCTGGCCTGGTATCCGGCCGTCGTCGTCGGCGAAGCGCAGGTGACGCTGCGCAACCCGCTGGCCACCATCAAGGTTCCGTGGGACGCGCTGGTGACCGTGGACACCAAGTATGCCCTGACGCTGGTCACCCCGCGGCGGAAGTATTCCGCGTGGGCGGCACCGGCACCCGGGATCTTCGCCCTGTACCGGGCACGGGCCGACCATGCCAGCGGCCTGCCGGAAACCACCTACGGCCCGGCCGGCTCCATCCGGCCGGGCGACCTGTCCCACACGGACTCCGGCGCCGCCGCCTACCTGGTGCGCAAACGCTGGAGCGAACTGCTCGCCGACGGCACCGTGGAAGCCGGCGCCGCCGATGCGGCCAGGGTGGCCGTGCGGCCGAACTGGCTCCCGATCGCCGTGGCCGTGGTGCTGCTGGCCGCCGGCGCGGCGGCCCTGGCCTGAGCGCACCGTCCTACGCATCGGTCAACTGCCCGGGACCGGACGGCATCTGTACCGGCGTCTGGACCGGGGCATCCTTGGCGCGCTTGGCGTTGAACTTCTTCTGGCGCGGGTCGAAGGCGTCACGCAGCCCGTCGCCGATGAAATTCACGCAGAGGCAGATGGCCACGATAAACACGCCGGGCCACCAAAACAGCCAGGGCCGGGTGGAGAATGCCTCCTGGTTCTGGCTGATCAGCAACCCCAGCGAGACATCCGGCGCCTTCACGCCCATGCCGATGTAGGACAGGCTGGTCTCGAGCAGGATGGCCGAGGACATGCTCAGCGTCACGCTGACAATGATCACGCCGACGGCGTTGGGCAGGATGTGCTTGAAGATGATGCGGGCGCTGGAGGCGCCGGCGATGCGCGCGGCGTCGACGAACTCGCGTTCGCGCAGCGACAGGAACTCGGCACGCACCAGGCGGGCCAAACCGGTCCAGACCGCGGCGCCCACGAACAGCCCGAGGATGTACGGCTGGACTCCGGCCGCCACGCTCTGGCCGGCCACCTTGCCCAGCACCGCCGCCAGGATGATCAGCGGGATGATGATCACGATGTCGGTCAGGCGCATGAGCACGGTCTCGACCCAGCCGCGGAAGTAGCCCGCGGCGGCACCGACGACGACGCCGATGAAACCGCTGACGATGCCGATGATGAACATGACGGCGGTGGAAATCTGGATCCCGCGCATGGTCTGCGCAAAGGTGTCGCGGCCCAGCCTGTCCTGGCCGAAGGGATGCTCGCCCAGGCTGAACGGGAACAGCCGCAGGGTGGGGGCGCCGCCGTTGACCAGGTCATTGACCTGGTTGTGCGTGTACTTCCACCAGCCCGGGATGCCGAAGGAACCGCCCGCGCTGTACGCGAGCACCAGGATCAGCACCAGCAGCACCAGGCTGATGATGGCGGCGGTATTGCCCAGGAACCGCTTGCGGACAATCTGGCCCTGGCTCAGGCCCGCCTTTTCCCCGGGCGCCGTCCCGGACCTGCGGGGCTTTCCGGGCCTGGGGACCTTGGCCTGCTTCAGGGCCTTGGCCAGGGCCTTGTCTGCCTTCGTGGTGGTTGTCATGCCTTTACCCTCACTCGCGGATCCAGCGCGGAGTAGACAAGGTCCGCGATCAGGTTGAATGCCAGCGCCACGATGCCCGTGACCAGGAAGACACCCATGACGGGGTTGGGATCGACCCTGTCCAAGGACTTCACGAACAGCTGCCCCATCCCGGCGAAGGCGAACACGTTCTCGGTGATCACCGCCCCGCCGATCAGGCCGCCGATGTCGAAGGCGACGATGGTGGCGATCGGGATCAGCGCGTTCCGGAAGGCATGGCGCATCACCACCGTGCGCTCGCTCAGGCCCTTGGCCCGCGCCGTGCGGATGTAGTCCATGTTCATGATTTCCAGCATCGATGAACGCGCGTAGCGGCTGTACGAGGCCAGCGAGATGAGCAGCAGGGCTATGGTGGGCAGCAGCAGGTGGGTGAACGTGTCGAGGCCGTGGATCCAGAAATCGCCCCGGAGGTTCGGGGTCTCCGAACCGATGGTGGCGATCGGGCGGCCCTTGATCCGCGAATTGTCCACGTAGGCCGGCCAGGCCTGCATGAACCGGTCCAGCAGGATCAGCCCGCCGGTCAGGAAGGCGGTCACTGCCGCGGCGTTCATGTTCTGGCGGCGGTCGTAGCCGCCCGTCAAATAGCCGGCGGCCAGGCCGACCAGGACCGTGGCCACGGCCAACAGGAAAATCATCAGGCCGGTAGCCTGCGCCAGCAGGGGCTGGACCGGAAAGTAGAGCACGACGCCGACACCCACGCTGGCCAGTGCCGCATAGAGGGCCTTGCGGTTCTTCAGTCCGGCGGTGAGCAGCGTGATGCCGAAGGCGATGGCGACGCCGGTGACGGCGATGACCACCAGGCCCAGTCCCGGGGCGGCGAACCACTCGGTCACGGAGAGGAGCCACAACACCACGGCCGCCAGCGCGAAGCCGATTCCGGCCGCCCCGAGCCGGCGCAGCAGCGTGCCGGAGGCACAGACGAACCACACGGCGGCGCTGACCAGCCCGATCAGCAGGATTGCCTGCGGCGGCACCTGGGGATTGCGCAGGAAATTGTTGAAGCCGATGGCGGCGAATTCCTTCAGCAGGACCGCCACCCAGAACACCGGCAGGGAAAAGAACAGGAACGCCATGAACGTCACGCCGTAGTCCAGGGTGCTGTACTGCCGCAGCGCGGTGACGATGCCGAGCGAAACGCCGATCACAATCGCCAGCACCGCGGCGGCGCTGACCAGCAGGATCGTCATGCCCATGGCCCGGCCGAGGGCCTCGGTCACCGGCTGGCCGTTGATGGCATAGCCCAGGTCGCACCGGGCCGGAATGAGGCAGCGCACCGCCCCGCCCAGCCACTGGAAGTAGCGCACGGGAGCAGGAACGTCCAGGTCCAGCAGCTCGATGCGCTGCTGGATCAACTGCTCCTTGTTCGGCGCCGGGGAATCCCGCAGGTCATGCAGGGGGTCGCCGGAGAGCGCGGTCAGCTGGTAAACGACAAACGATGCCCCGAGCAGGATGAGCACGGCGGTGAACAGCCGCCGCACGATGTAGGTCACCATGGTGCGCCTTAACCTCAATCCCATGCGGATCCTGCGGATCCGCATTGTCACAGCGAGTTTAATCCAGGTTACAAACGGCCGGAATGGCGAAGGCGCCGGGACCATGGTGCTCGCGGTCCCGGCGCCTCGCGTCCGGTTCAGGAAAACATCGGAATCACCGGTTCAGGCGGCAATCAGCCTGCGGCCTAACCCTTGACGCCCCACTCCCAGAAATTCCAGAAGACGCCCGTCTGGTTGGGCTGGTACTTCACGCCCTCCACGCGGTCGCTGTTGTACGCGTCCAGGCCCACCGACTGGAAGAGCGGCAGTCCGTAGAACGACTCCCACACCAGCTTGTCGATCTTGGTGACCAGCTCGTCCTGCTTCGCCTTGTCCGTGGTGACGATCAGCTCATCCATCAACCTGTCGGCTTCCTTGTTGGAGAAGCCGTTGAAGTTGGAGCCGGCGTTGGTCTTGAAGATCTGCGGCACGTTGGACACCCCCACGCCCGGGGAGGTCCAGCCGAAGATGGCGGCGTCGTAGGTGCCGCCGCCGAGCGCGCTGCCCCAGTCCGAGGCGCCCAGGCCGCCGTCGACGATCTTGAAGCCGGCCTTCTCCGCGGATTCCTGGATCAGCGAGTAGGCATCGACCCGGTTCGGGTTGTCCTTGTTGTACATGATGCGCACTTCGGGCTTCTTGCCGTTGAGCAACCGCTTGGCACCTTCGATATCCACGTCGGCGTACGCAGAGGAGCCGTTGGACTCCGCGGACGCCTTGTAGGGCTCCTGGGTGGGGATGAAGAACTGCGAATTCAGCGGGGCGGCATCTTCCTTCAGCGGCTTGACGATGCGGTCGACGATCGCCTGGCGCGGCACGGTCTTCAGGAACGCCTGGCGGACATCCGCGTCGGCAAAGACGCCGCTGAAGTTCAGGTCGATGTGGTCGTAGGCGAGCTGGTCCTCGACATCGACGGTCACGCCGTCGATGGCCTTGAGCAGCTCGACGGTGTCCGCCGACGGCTGCGGGGCAATGATGTCCACCTCGCCGTTCTTGAGCGCCTGGACCTGGTCCGGGGCGGCGCCGATGAAGCGCACGGTGATCTCGTCAACCTTCGGCGCCGGGCCCCAGGTGTAGGACTCGTTGCGCACGAGGGTGATCGACTGGTCCGGCGTGATGCTGTCCACGATGAAGGGGCCGCTGGAGAGGTAAAGCGAGGAGTCGCTGGGCAGGGACTTGGTGTCGAAGCCGGTGTTCCAGACGTCGGCGACCTTCTTCAGCTGGGCATTCTCCTTGGCCGGGTTCCCGGGGTCGCCCTTCTTCAGGCCCTGAATCAGGTCGACAAGGGCCTGTTCGTCGGCCAGTCCGGCCTTCTCGGCCACCACATGGGCCGGCAGGCCGATGCCGCCGTCGCTGAGGCCGCCGAAGGCGATTTCCCAGTCGGCGTACGGCTTGGAGTAGGTCAGGGTGATGGAGCGGCCGCCGTCGCCGACCTCGGGCTGCTTGGTCAGGTTCAGGCCGCTGGTGTCACCGGCGAAGTCGAAGTAGTTGGTGCCGGAGGTGACCTTGCCGTTCTCATCGGTCTTGGCGTCATTGGCAAAACCGGACTCGACCAGCCAGTTCAGGAGCAGGTCCCCGGCGTCAATGGCATTGCCGTCGGACCATTTGACGCCTTCCTTGACGGTGTACTTCACCACCAGCGGATCGTCGGAGACCTTTTCGTAGGTGCCGAATTCCTCGTTCCGGACGACATTGAGCTCGTTATCGATGTGGTAGAAACCGCCGCGCGTCATGTACGCGATCTTGCCGTTGATATCGACATTGCCCTTGGCGGAATCCGAATTGAACGAGCTGAACGCATTGGTTTCGGCGACGCTGATGGATCCGCCGGTCTGTGAGCCACTGGCACTCTCCGTAGCGCTGGAACCGCCTCCGGCCGTGGCGCAGGCGCTCAGTGCCAAAGCCGCAGCCGCCGCGACACCGATAGCTTTGGAAGTACGTCCGAAACGCATCCCGCCTCCTTGAGTCTGAATGTAGATAATGTCCCAAGCACTTGCACAGGGACTGGCACGCGCCTTCATAGTAGCCGCCGTCCGGCAGTCAATCACTCACGCCGTGCCCCACATGCCTAAGAGAGTAGCCGCGGCGGGGAACCAGCGGTATAAAAGAGTCACTTCAAAAATGGATCGTTATGGAGCTGCAACGGAAACCGCCGGCGGCCGGCTCCCCGGCGGGCGGCTATTCTCCGTCCTCCGGCCGTTCCGCTTCGGGAAGCGGAACGGCCGGAGGACGGAGAAGCGGAGCGCAGCCCGTGTCCGCCATCGGCAATAGCAGCCAGCGGCGTCCCGCGACGCCGGTGCCGAGATGAGCCGGCTGATTCCCACCAGCGTTCCCGGCAGAGGAATTCCAGCCCGAAGGCAAGCAGCCCGCGGATACGGCATCTGGAACGAGTAGTCATGCCCCTGATTCCAGTAACTGCTACTCATGCCAACCGACGGCGGCGAAATTAAGGTTTAACCGGGATGCGGCCAGGGCCGGCCGCGTCCATTTCATCTTGCTTGGGGGACTCAACAATGCCTAACACTGCCGCTCCATCCGCCTCCGCCCGGCGCGTGATTTGCGCCCTGGTGCTGCCAGGCATATTCAGCGGGATGCTGGCCTTCGCCCCACAGGCGACCGCCGCAACCGATACCGGTTCGGGAATCTGCAGCGCGGTGGCGAACCAACTGGCGCACCGCGGCAGTGTGCAGGAGAACCTGCTCAAGGCGGCCGTGCGCAAGAACGCCGATCTCATCGCCAAGCTGCAGGCCGAACGTGCCGGGCTCAAAGACACCGCCGCTGCCTTGGCCCGGCAGATCGACGCCAGCACCGAGGCCATCGCCGCTCTGGAGGCAGAGGGCGAGAAGCTCGCTGCCGGCCTCGAGGCTGCCCACAGACAGCTCTCCGAGGTACAGGCTGAACAGTCCGCGACCGCGCAGGCGGCTGTTGACGCGGAACAGATGCTTGCACGCCTCCAGGCCGAGAGGGCAGCTGTGGAAGGGCAGCTGGCGCCGCTGCAGGAACAGCTGGCCACGGCCCGGGCTGCTGCTGCACAGCTGAACACGCAGGCCCGGAACCTGGACACGCAGATCGAGGCCAAGCAGGAGCAGCTCGACACCGCCATGCACCAGCTCGCCCAGCTTCAGGCCGAGGCCAAGACCGCAGAGGACGCACTCGCGACACACAACTCCGCAATCACCGAAGCGAAGGCGGAGCTGGCGGTACTGGCCGATGCGGCAGAGGCTGCCGCCGCGGACGTTTCGGCCGCCATGCAGTCGGTCCACGACGCCGAAGCCGAACTCAAGCGGCTCGAGGAGGCCGGAACCGCGGCCCGGGCCGAGCTGGAGGCGCAGCAGGAGAAGATCAGCGCCTCCAAGGCGAAGCTGGCAGTGTTGCAGGACGAGGCCGGCACCGCTGCGGATGCCCTCGCGGCGAAGCAGACGGAGGTCGACGCGGCGCGGACCGAGCTGGCAGCACTGGAAAACCGCGCCCAGGCGGCCACCGGCACCCTCGAGGCAAAGAACGCCGAAATCGCCACGGCGCAGGAGGAACTGGCCAAGCTGCAGGAGGACGTCCGGGCAACGGCCGGCGCGCTGGAAACCAATTCGGCGAAGGTCGCGGCAGTCAACGGGCAGATCGCCGTGCTGCAGGAACAGATCGGCGCCAAGAACGCGGACATCATAGCGAAACAGTCCGAGCTGAAGACAGCGCAGGAGGACCTGGAAGCACTCCAGGCCCGCAAAGCGGCACTCACGGACCAGATCGCGTCACTGACGGCGCAGATCGACGCCATCAAGGGCAACTCCCAGGCCAAGCGGGACCTGATCGCCCAGCGGGCCGAGAAGGAGGCCGAACTCAGCGTGGTGAACGCCCGGATCGCGGACAAGAACGCGCTGATCTCGGGGCTGCAGGGCGACCTGACCGCGCTCCAGGACCAGGTCAATTCCCTCAACTCCCAACTCGCCGCCAAGCAGCAGGAGAGCATGCAGCTGCAGCAGCAGGGCGCG
The DNA here is from genome assembly GCF_042679445.1 of Arthrobacter sp. GCM10027362. Classification (NCBI taxonomy): domain Bacteria; kingdom Bacillati; phylum Actinomycetota; class Actinomycetes; order Micrococcales; family Micrococcaceae; genus Arthrobacter; species Arthrobacter sp. GCM10027362. The sequence goes on along the minus strand of NZ_JBHTML010000014.1, from coordinate 3,148 downwards.
GAGCTGCAGGCCGAGCTGACGGCCGCCAAGACCTCCGCGGCGGCCAAGGAAGGGGAGATCAAGGCCCTGCAGGGCCAGCTGCCCGCGCTACAGGCCGAACTGGACAATGCCCGGGAGGCCGCCGCCGCCAAGGAGCGCGAACTCGCGACGCTGCAGGACCAGGTCCCTGCGCTGCAGGCCGCGGCCGATGCCGCCGCGGACGCGGTGGCCGCCCAGGAGACAGAGGTCGCGGAGCTGGAAGCGGCGTTGCCGACCCTCACCGGGAATGTGGCTGAAGCTGAAGACGCCATCGCCGCACAGAAGTCGGTGCTCGAAGGCCTCCAGGGTGAGCTCGCGAAGGCCGCGGCCGCCCTGGATGCCGCCAATAACGCCGTCGGCTCGAAGACGGCCGAGATCGCCGCACTGACGGACGAACTGCCGGCACTTCAGGCCAAAGTCGATGGCTCGAACCAGGCGGTAGCGGCCAAGCAAGGCGAGATCGCCACGCTGAACAGCGAGACGGACAAGCTGGTGGCCGCCCTCGCCGGCCTGAACTCCCAGATCGCCGTCGCGGAGCGCGAAGTCCTGGCCCTGCAGGACCGGGTCGCGCCGCTGCTGACCCAGCTCAATGGCCTCAACGGCGAGATCAGCGCCGGTGAGGCTGAGCTCAAGACCTTGCAGGGGCAGCTCACGGCGCTCGACACGCAGCTCACCGACGCGCAGGCGATACTGCGCGGGCTGGAGGCCCAGAAGAAGACGAACAAAGAGGCGGCCGTGGCGCAGCGGGCCAAGGTCAAGGCACTGGAGGACGAACTTCGTGCCGTCCAGGCCCGGATCAACTCCATCGACGGGCAGATAGCGCTCGGCGGCTGCACCGCATGAGCGTCGCGCCGCGAGCCTGCCTGCCGAACTGGCAGCCGGGCTCGCGGCGTGCCGCCGGCCGAGCGACTAGATGTTGAAGCGGAACTCCGCCGCGATCCGCAGCGGAGAAATGTCACGCGACATGAGGGGCGCTCCCGACCCAGCGCCATGACAACCACGAACTCATCTACAGCGTGCACGTACCTGACGGCATCCCGCCGGTAGAGGCAAGAGCGGCATCTGCCCCTTCCCCAGATCCCCAGAAGCGCCAACGGGTACCGCCACGCGCGTCCTCCCGTTCCCGCTTCCAATCTCAGGCGATGGTGCGCCGGGTCGCGTCGAGTCGCCGGGTCCAGCCGCGGCTGTCGAGGTACTCCAGTAGCGGGATCGCGACCCGCCGGGTGGTGCCCAGCGCCTTGCGCGCCTCACTGGTCGTGAACGGCTGGGGCAAGGCGGCAAGCTCGCGCATGGCCAGGGCAGGTGCCCGCGGCAGCAGGACGACGCCGTCGCCGAGCCTCAGCAGACGGCCGCTGCGCTCAGCTGCCGCCAGTTCGCGGGCGCCCAGGCCGAGGGCATTCAGGTCGTGGGCTTCGGGGGCAGCGAACGGCGCAATCTTCAGCCGGTTCTCCAGCGCGCCGATCCCGGCCTCGGCCGCGCCGAGGTCCTGGCGCTGCCCTGGGAGATTGATGAAGCCCGCCCGGTGCTCCAGTCCCGCTTCCCGGACAACCGCATCCAGCAGCGCGCCGCCGGCCGGACCGATCAGGTCCCGGGCGGCTCCGCGGGAGAGCCCGGCCGCCAGCGGGTCCTGCTCGGCGAGTTGCTCCACGGCGCTGCGCAGCCGCCGTCGCCACGCGTCGAAGACCGGTTCGTGCACCCACCACTCGCCGAAGGCCCTCACCCCGCCGGGCACCCGGGCCAGACCGGAAACACCCATCCGGCGCAATTGTTCGACACGGACCGCGCCCCGGCGGGCTACTTCCGTCAGTGCGTCCCCGCCGGGTGACATGGCTGCGAGGACCCCGGCCCGCCGGCTGCTGTCGCCGCGGCGGTCGAGCGCGGGCGGTTCGACGTCGAGAATCTGCGCCCCGGCCAAGACCGATCGGCTACCGGTCGCCCGCAGCACCAGACGGTCGCCCAGTTCGAGGGGAACCCGACGGTCGAGGGTCAGGCGGGCGTGGTCCGCACCGAACGGGCGCATCCGGCCCGGCACGGCGGCGGTGCCAATGTGGACGAGCAGTTGCCCTGGCGCGTCCGCGAAAGAGGCACCCATGGTGCGCCGGACGTCCACGGTGTCCACCAACGGCCAACTATCCTCGGCGAGGAGAACGTCGCCGCGATGGATGGCGTCAGCGGACAGCCCGGACCGGAGGTTGACCGCAACGCGGCTGGTGGGGCCGATGGAGCCAGCGGCCAGGTTGCAGCTGTGCAGGGCCCGCACCGACACCGGTCTGACGCCGTCGTGGCCGACGAGCAGCAAACGGTCGCCCTGGGCGAGCGTGCCAGCCGTCAAGGTTCCGGTCACAACCGTTCCGGCACCGCTGATGGTGAACGACCGATCGATCCACAACCGGACGCGGGCGTCTGGCTCCGGTTCGGGCAAGGACGTCAGCATGTCATCCAGTGCGCTGCGCAGCTCGTCGAGTCCGGTCCCGTCGACCGCGGACACGATGACGGCCGGCGCGTCGCGCAGCCCGGTGCCCTCGAGTTCGGCCCGCACCCGCGCGAGTACCTCGTCTGCACCGCCGGGTGCGCGGTCACTGCGGGTCAGCACTATGATCCCGTGGCTGATCCCCAAGGCTGCAATGGCGTCGCGATGGTCGCCGGACTGGGCCTGCCAGCCTTCATCGGCGGCGACGACGAAACACACGGCGGGCGCCGGCCCCAGCCCGGCCAGCATATTGCCGAGGAATCGTTCGTGCCCGGGGACGTCCACGAACGCCACATCCCTGCCCGATGCCAGCCTGGTCCACGCGAACCCCAAGTCAATCGTCAGTCCGCGGCGGCGTTCCTCGGCCCACCGATCGGGCTCCATCCCGGTCAGCGCGCGCACCAGGGTGCTCTTGCCGTGATCGACATGCCCGGCGGTGGCCACCACGAACATCTTCAGCTGCCTTCGGTTCCGAGCGGTTCGCCGGCGTGCGCCAGGGCTGCCCGCACCGCGTTGACCAGCCGTTCATCGTCGTCCTCCGGGATGCACCGCAGATCCACCAGGCAGGCGCCGCCGTGGACCCGGGGCAGCACCGCCGGACTGCCCGTGCGCAGCAGCCGGGCCGCGCTCTCGGGGAGCCGGAGGGCCCAGCCGGGCAGC